>CAZPJC010000083.1:0-10039 GCA_964586645.1 uncultured Schumannella sp. | reverse complement strand
AGGACGGCGGCAACACCCTCGAGCCGCACCTCACGGTCGGCGAGAACGTCGCCGCCCCGATCTACCAGCGCGACGAGAAGTACGACCGCAAGAAGGCGGGGGCGCTCGTCGCCCAGCTCGTGGATGCCGTCCGCCTCCCGCTCGGCGTCATGGCGAAGATGCCCCACGAACTGTCCCGGGGCCAGCGGCAGCGCATCGCGCTCGCCCGCGCACTCATCCTCGAGCCGAATCTGCTCGTCGCCGACGACCCGACGATGGGTGTCGACGTGCTCGTGCGCGGCCGCATCCTCACCGTCATCGCCGACCTGCAGCGCGAGCGCGCCTTCTCGGCCCTCGTCATCGGTCACGACCTGCGCGAACTGCGCACGATGACCGAGCAGATCGCGGTCATGCACGAGGGGATGTTCGTCGGCTACGGCCAGGTCGACGAGGTGCTCGACAACCCGCTGCACCCGTACGTCGAGGCCCTCGCCGCCACGGCGCGCTGAGCGCGAAGAAGGCCTCGCACCGACTCACGTCGTGTGCGAGGCCTTCGCGGCTCCGCGGGCTGGGCTCGAACCAGCGACCGTCCGATTAACAGTCGGATGCTCTGCCAACTGAGCTACCGCGGATCATGTGGCCCACCGAGCTTACTACGAAAGCCCCGGCGCCCTTGTCACGAGGACACGGCGCTCCCGGCGTCCGGGTCGGCCTAGACGCCGATGCTGCCCAGGATCACGACATCGCCCGGTTCGAGGAACTCGGCCCAACGGTCGAATCCCGCCGCCGGCCAGTCCGTTCCGCCATCGGGATAGAGCGCGATCGAGTCGTGTCCGGGCGTCTCCCACGCGCCCGGCTCGCTGTCGGGGAACGGCTGCTCGAAGCCGGCGGCCGTCAGACCGGCGATGAGCTCCCGCTCCCCGAGCCTCGTCACGATGCCGAAGATCTGGAACTCCCGCTGTTCGCTGAACTGCAGCTCGGTGCGGAACACGCAGTCCGAGATCCAGTCGGCGAGCGGGAGGGCGAACCCCATCTCGGTCGGGAACTCGGTGACCACCACCTCGACGGGCAGTTCGCCGCCGCGTTCCTGCGTCGCCAGGTGCGCCTCGAGCGCCTCCGTGAGGCCGTCCGGGCAGCTGCGCACCACGGCCGCCGTCGCCGCGGGTGTCGTCGACGGCTCGGGCGGCGGCGCGACGACGGTGCACCCGACCAACAGCGCCGCCGCCGCGACGACACCGAGGAGCTTCCCTGATCGCACCATGACAGCACCCTATGTCGCACGATGAACGGGAATGCAGAGTTACTCCCCGGGGCGTAACGCCTCCCGCGTAGCCTGAACGCATGCGGCGCCCCGAACACCCCTCCGCGCTCGGCGCGCACCCGGGGTCGTGGCCGCACGGGTGGACGAACGGCGGCTGGCACGGTCCCCCTCCGTCGAACTGGAGCGCGCCCAGGTCGGTCACCCTGTGGGTTCCGGTCGTCCTGTCGTTCCTCGTCCAGACGCTCGCGGCGGGCTGGCAGATCCGCTTCGGCGACTACGCGCCCCGGGAGGCGCTCGGCGTCCTGGGTCTCGCGGTCGTCGGGCCTCTCGCGCTCATCGGCGCCCGTCGCTTCCCCGGCCCGGTGGTCGCGGTCGTCTCGGTGGCGGGCGCACTCGACCTCTTCATGAATCCGCACGGCGGCCCCCCGTACATCGCGCTCGCGTTCGCGATCGTGTCGGCGATCGTGCGCGGCGCCCGGGTCTGGGCCTGGGTGTCGATCGCGGTGTGCTGGCTCGGAGCGGTGGGCGCGGCGATCGCGCTCGGCCGCGAGGACTGGACGCCCGGGCGCATCGCCGGGATCACCCTCGGCATCCTCATCGTCTTCGGCATCGGCGAGGGCATCCGCACGCGTCGCGACCGCTTCGCCGAGTACCGGCGCCTCGCGAGCCAGCGCGAGCAGAGCGAGGTGCAGGCCGAGCGGGTGCGCATCGCGCGCGAGCTGCACGATGTGCTCGCCCACTCGCTCAGCCAGATCAACGTGCAGGCCGGGGTCGGCCTCCATCTGATGGACCGTCAGCCCGACAAGGCGGCGGAGGCTCTCGCGAGCATCAAGGAGACCAGCAAGACAGCCCTGGACGAGGTCCGGGCCGTGCTGGGGGCGCTGCGCAGCGAGGGCGGGGACGCCCCGCTCGTTCCCGAGCCGGGGCTCGACCGGCTGCCCGCTCTCGTCGCGGCGATCCGCGGGGTCGAGGTGACCCTCGACGACCGCGTCGGCAGTGCTCCGAAGCCCGTCCAGCTCGCGCTCTTCCGCATCGTGCAGGAGTCGCTCACCAACGTCACCCGGCACGCGGACGCGAGGCACGCGACCGTGCGGCTCTGGATCGAGGACGGCGCCTACCGCCTCGAGATCACCGATGACGGCGCCGGTGCCACGACGCTCGCGAGCGAGACCGGGGGCCGGGGCCTCCTCGGGATGCGGGAGCGCGCCGAGCTGCTCGGCGGACACCTCTCGGCGGGCCCCGCCGACGGCGGCGGCTTCCGGGTCAGCGCCACCATCCCCCGGGAGGCCTCATGATCCGCGTCGCCCTGGCCGACGACCAGCACCTCATCCGCGCGGGGTTCAGCAGCCTTCTCGAGGCCGAGCCGGACCTCGAGGTGGTGGGCGAGGCGGCGACGGGCCGCGAAGCGGTGGCGCTCGTGAAGCGCACGAAGCCCGACGTCGTGCTGATGGACATCCGGATGCCGGACGGGGACGGGCTCTGGGCGACCGAGCAGATCGTCGCCGACCCCGCCCTCGCGGGAACCCACGTCGTCGTGGTGACGACGTTCGAGCTCGACGAGTACGTCGCCCAGGCGATCCGCGCGGGCGCGAGCGGGTTCCTGGTCAAGGACACCGAGCCGGTCGAGCTGATCCGCGCCGTGCGGGTCGTCGCGGGCGGCGAGGCGCTGCTCAGCCCGAGCGTCACCAAGCGGCTGCTCGAGCGGGTCGCGAGCAACCTGCGCGACAGTCCCGACACCCGCCCGCTCGATCCGCTCACCGATCGCGAGCGCGAAGTGCTCACGCTCGTCGGCCAGGGGCTCACGAACGAGGAGATCGGCGGGCGGCTCTACCTGAGCCCGCTGACCGCGAAGACCCACGTCTCTCGCATCATGTCGAAGGTGCTCGCCCGCGACCGGGTGCAGCTCGTCGTGCTCGCCTACGAGACCGGTCTGGTGCGGCCGGGGTCGGTGGAGTAGTCGCCGGCTGCGGACTGCTCCCGGGGGAGTAGTCGGATCGCTCCCGGCGGCGGATTCGCGTCCGCGCCGCGACGAGCAGAGTCGGGGTATCGGATCCCACCCGGGGATCCGGAAACGGAGCCCCACACATGTTCACCGCTCTCGCCCTGAGCGCCGTCGCGTTCCACCCCTGGCACGGCGGATTCTGGTTCTTCCTCATCCCGCTGTTCTGGATCCTGGTGGTCGTCGCGCTGTTCGCGATCTTCGGACGGCGCCGCCGCCAGTGGATGCGTGACGGCTACGGGCCGCACGGACAGTTCGGCTGGCAGGGCTGGCAGCACGCCCAGGCCGCGGGCAGCGCCGAGTCGGTGCTCGCCCAGCGCTACGCGAACGGCGACATCGACGAGAAGGAGTACCGCGCCCGCCTCGAGGTGCTGCGCTCCTCCGGACCGGTCCCGCCCGCCAAGTAGCACGATCCCGGAAGGGCTCGGGTCGACGACCCGGGCCCTTCCGGCGTTCACCCGAGGCTCTTGGCCATGAAGACCCGGTCGAACCCGTCGGCGTCGGCGCGGCCGGTCTCGAGGTAGCCGGCGCGCGCGTACCGCGCGATGTTCTCGACCATCGTCACGTGGGTGTAGAGCCGGATGGCGGTGCAGCCGGCCGCGCGGGCCACCGCCTCGGCGTGATCGAGGAGCAGCCGGCCGAACCCCCGTCCCTGGGCCTCCGGGGCGACCGCGACGTTCTCCAGCAGCATCCCCTCGGGCTCCCGCTCGAGCACGACGAGTCCGACGACGGCCCCGTCCTCCTCGACCACATCCACCCGCCGCGTCGCGAGCACGGCGGCGTAGTCGGCCCGCATCGGCCCGGGCTCGGCACCCATCCGCGGCAGATAGCCGACGTAGGCGTCGTGCACGATCCGCTCGATCGTCGCGCGGTCGGCCGGCGTGGCGGCGCGGATCGTGGGGCTCATCCGGGAAACCTACCGCCGCCGGGCGGATAAGCTGAGCGGTCGGGCCGCGGAACAGCACCATCCGCGGGTCAGGAGGCACCACAGTGGACCAGCAGAGCGTGGACGGCATCACCGTCGTCGTCGCGGCACTCGCGGGCGCGCTCGTCGTCGTCGCCCTCGTGCTGCTCGTGCTCTGGCGCCGTGCCCGGCGTGCGGCGCGGCGCAACGAGTTCGATCGCACGGCGGCCGACCGCGAGCGGCTCGATCTCGAGCTCGCCCTCGCCGAGCAGACGACGCGACTGCGGGTCGTGCGCGAATTGCACGAGCTCGCCGTGCACTCGGTGTCGGTCATCATCAGCAACGCCGACGGCGCGCGGTACGCGGCATCCACGGATCCGGCCGTCGCGGCCCGCAGCGCCGCCGTCATCGCCGACACGGCCCGGCACACCCTCGCCGACCTCCGCCGCGTGATGGCGCTCTCCCGCGAGGGCGAGGCGGCGGCCGGTCCGCAGCCGCGGCTCGCGACCGTGCGCGACCTGTTCAAGGTCATGAGGGATGCCGGCCTCGCCGTCGAATTCCGGGAGACCGGGGAGCGCGGCGACCTCAAGCAGGGCGCCGAGCTGGCCATCTACCGCATCCTGCAGGAGGCGCTCGCGAACGCCCTCGCCCACGGCGGCGAGGGCACCGAGGCGCTCGTCTCGTTCACCTGGAACGACACGGGGCTCGAGATCGTCGTCGCCGACGACGGCGCACGCGCCGCCGCCCGCGCAGAGGGCCTCGACCCGGACGAGGTCGCCCGGGAGCGCGTGTCGAGCCAGGACGACGACCTCGCCGCGCTCACCCAGGCGCCGAGCGGCCGCGGGATCACCGAGATGCGCGAGCGCGCCGAACTCTACGGCGGGATGCTCACCGCCACCGTCACGCCCGGGGTCGGGTTCACGATCACCGCGATCTTCCCGGCGCTGCCGAACCACAACGGCATCGAGGGCGTCAAACTGGGCGCCGAATGACCTCGAGGCGCGGGGCGCGACCGCCCGTGCGGCTTCTGCTCGTCGACGATTCGCCCTGGCAGCGCGAAGGGTGGGCGCTGCTCGTCGGCTCGCAGTCCGATCTCGAGGTCATCGGCCAGGCCGGCGACGGCGCGCAGGCGCTGGCGCTGCTGCGCGCGGAACGCGCCGACGTCGTGCTCATGGACATCCAGATGCCCCGGGTGAACGGACTCGTCGCGACCGAGCGCATCCTCGGCGACGAGAAGGTGCGCGAGCTGGGTCCGCCGCCGCGCGTCATCCTCGTCACGAGCGTCGACCTCGACGACCACGTCGCGGCCGCGGCGCAGGCCGGGGCCTACGCCGTGCTCTACAAGGACACCGAGCCCGAGGCGCTCTTCGACGTCATCCGTTCGGCAGCCCGTGGCTCGGTCGTCGAGTAGCGGCCGCCGGCCGCGTGTCGAGACGGCTGACCCGGAGACCTCGTCGGCGATCCGGGCGAGCGTCGGTGTCGCCCTCGCGGTCTCGGCGTACGGCATCTCCTTCGGCGCGCTCGCCGTCGCCTCGGGACTCGACGTCTGGCAGGCCTGCGTGCTGAGTCTGCTGATGTTCTCGGGCGGTTCGCAGTTCGCGCTCATCGGAGTGCTCGCCTCGGGGGGCGGCGGCGCCGGTCCCGCCGCGATCGCGAGCGCGGCGCTTCTCGGCCTGCGCAACACCCTCTACTCCGTGCGGATGGGCCCGATCGTCGGCGGACCGTGGTGGCGGCGGATGCTCGCCGCGCCGTTCACGATCGATGAGTCGACCGCCGTGGCGACCGCGCAGCCGACCCTCCGCGGGCAGCGCATCGGGTTCTGGGCGACCGGCCTGGGCATCTACCTCGGCTGGAACCTCACCACGCTCGCGGGGGCGCTACTGGGCGACCTGGTCGGCGACGTCCGGCAGTACGGACTGGATGCCGCCGCCGCGGCCGCGTTCCTCGGGCTGCTCTGGCCGCGACTGCGCACCCTGCAGCCCGTCGCGGTCGCGATCGCCGCGGCTGTCGTCGCGGCGGCGCTGGTCCCGGCGGTGCCGCCCGGCATCCCGGTGCTGGCCGCCGCCGCGGTCGCGATCGTCGTCGGGGTCACGAACCTCCTCGGCCGCCGAACGCCCGTCGTGACCGTCGACGAGATGGCGAGGGAGGAGCCGTGACCGTCTGGCAGACCGTGCTGCTCGGCTCGGTCGCGGTGCTCGCGCTCAAGGTCGTCGGATACCTGGTCCCGACCGCGCTCATGGAGCGCCCGACGCCGGCGCGCGTCGCGAACCTCACGACCGTCGCGCTGCTCGCCGCGCTGGTCGTGACGCAGACGTTCGAGCGCAGCGGCGACCTCGTGCTGGATGCGCGCGTGCCCGCGGTGGTGATCGCCGGCATCCTCTTCGCGCTCCGCGTGCCGTTCGTCGTCGTGATCGTCGCCGCCGCTCTCGTCGCCGCCGGCCTGCGGCTGCTCGGCTGGATGGCCTGAACCCCGCCCGGGTGAGGCTCGTCAGCCGATCAGGGCCGAGAGCCGGCGCTTGAGCAGTTCGTTCGCGGCGACGTAGCCGAGGAGCACGGCGGCGAGGGCTCCGATCATCGCGAGGGGCGGGGGTTGCAGCCCGAGCACCGCGGCGATCGCCGGCAGATACGGCAGGGCGACGGTGATCGCCGCGACGGCGAGGCTCGCGACCAGCAGGGCCACCGCCGGCCGGGACCGCCAGAGCGGCCGGGCCGTGCGCAGCGAGAAGAGCACGGCCAGCTCGGTGAGGGTCGACATCACGAACCACGCGCTCTGGAACAGCGTCTCGCCGGCGCCGAAGCCGAGCACCAGCACGGCGAAGGTGATCAGGTCGAACACCGTGGAGAGCAGGCCGAACGCCAGCATGAAGCGCAGCAGGGAGCCCATGCGCCAGCTGATCGGGCGGGCGGTCAGCTCGTCGTCCACGGCGTCGCGGGCGATGAGCATCGACGGGATGTCGCTGAGGAAGTTGAGCAGCAGGATCTGCCGCGGCAGCAGCGGGAGGAAGGGCAGCACGAGGCTCGCGATCGCGAGGGACGCCATGTTGCCGAAATTCGCGCTCGTGGTGAGCCGGATGTACTTCAGCGTGTTGGCGAAGGTCTGGCGCCCGAGCCGGACCCCGGTCGCGACGACGTCGAGGCCCTTCTCGAGCAGCACGACGCTCGCGGCCTGCTTGGCGATGTCGACGGCGGTGTCGACCGAGATGCCGACGTCGGCCGCGTGCAGGGCCGGCGCGTCGTTGATCCCGTCGCCGAGGAACGCCACGACCTCCCGGGCGGCGCGCAGGGCCGCCACGATGCGCTCCTTGTGGAGCGGCTCCACCTCGGCGAAGACGCGCACGTCGCGCAGCACGGCCGCCAGCCGGGCGGCGTCGAGTCCGCCGAGATCGGCTCCGGTGACCACGTGCGAGGCGTCGATGCCGACGGCGACGGCGACGGCGCGGGCGCAGCTGACGCTGTCACCGGTGATGATGCGCACATCGACCCCCGCCTCGCGCAGCTCGGCGACGGCCTCGCGCGCGCCCGGCTTCGGCGGATCGCTGAAGACGAGGAGTCCCGCGAGTTCGAGCCCGGCCTCGTCCGCGATCGCGAGCGGTCCGACGGCGGGATCGCGGGGCCGGGTGGCGACGGCGATCACCCGGTTCCCCTCGGCGGCGAGCCGGTCGGCGAGGTCCTCGAGCCGCGCGCGGTCCGCCGGCCACGTGGCCGGCCCGTGCCCCGACGCGCCCGTGCACAACGGCAGAACGGTGCGCAGGGCGCCCTTGGTGATGAGCAGCGGCCCGGCGGGGCGGGGCACGAGCACGCTGATCCGCTTGCGCTGGAAGTCGTAGGGCAGCTCGTCGAGCGCGACGACGTCCGACGGGTGGCTGCGCAGGATGCTGGCGTCGAGCGGGTTGCGGAACCCGCGCTGGGCGGCCGCGTTCGCCGCCGCCAGCTCGGCGACGAGCGCGCTCGGTTCCCCGTCCGGCCCGAGGGCCGCGCTCAGCTCGGCCGAGCCGGCGGTGAGCGTGCCGGTCTTGTCGGTGCACAGCACCGTGATGGCGCCGAGGTCCTCGATCGCGTCGAGGCGCTTCACGATGACGTGCTGGGCGGCGAGCCGCCGGGCCCCGGCGGCGAGGCTGAGGGCGATGATCGCCGGGAGCATCTGCGGCGTGATCCCGACGGCGAGCGACAGCGCGAACAGCAGGGCCTCGATCAGCGGCCGGCAGAAGGCCCAGTTGACCAGGAAGATGAACGCGGTGAGCACGGCGACGAGACGCACGAGCAGCCAGCCGAATCGCTGGATGCCCTGCTCGAAGGCGGTCCGCACCGACAGCGAGCCGACGGCGCGCGCGACCCGTCCGAACTCGGTCTGGCGTCCTGTCGCGACGACGACGGCGCGGCCGTCCCCGCTCACCACGTGGCTGCCGAACTGCACGACCGTCGCGCGGGCGGCCAGTGCCGTCGACGCGGGGAGGCGGGCGCCGGCGTCCTTCTCGGCGGGGAACGACTCGCCGGTGAGCGCGGAGGCGTCGACCTGGAGGCCGTCGGTCTCGAGCAGCCGGGCGTCCGCGGGCACCAGATCGCCGGTGGACAGCAGCACGACGTCGCCGCGCACCACCTCGCCGAGCGGCAGCTCCCGCTCACGACCGTCGCGCAGCACCCGCGAGGTGACCTGAACGCTCGCGAGCAGTTCGGCGACGGCGGCATCCGCCCGGTACTCCTGCCAGAACCCGAGGATCCCGCTCGCCGCGATGATCGTGAGGATGATGATGCCGTCGACGACGTCGCCCAGCCCGATGGCGACGAGGGTCGCGGCGGCGAGCACGAGGGTGACCGGGCTGGTGAACTGGGAGATCAGCACCCGGATGGCCGGTCGGCGCCGATGCTCTCCCAGACGATCGTGGCCGCCGCGCCGCCGGGTGCGGGCCTCCTCGGCGGTGAGCCCCCCGGGCCGCGATCCCGCGGCGGCGAGGACCGCATCGGGCGGCAGCGCCCAATAGGCGTCGGCCACGGAAGCGTCGGGCGCGGCGGCAGCCTCGAGCCCCGTCCTGTCGCGCACCCTCCGAGCCTGCGCCTCGCGCTCGGCGAGCGCCAGGCCGAAGGTCCCGGGACCTCCGACCTGGTCATCCGGCGCCGCGGGCGCGCAGGATGGGGGAGTGCAGACCCCGGGATCCTGGCGTCGCGGTGCGGAGACGCCCGTCGACGAGTCGACGATCGATCAGCTGGACGCGTGGTGGCGGGCGGCGAACTACCTGAGCATCGGGCAGATCTACCTGCTCGCGAACCCGCTGCTGCGGGAACCTCTCGTCCGCGACCACGTGAAGCCCCGGCTGCTCGGGCACTGGGGCACGACGCCCGGGTTGAACTTCCTCTACGCCCACCTCAACCGGGTGATCGGCGAACGCGATCTGAACACGGTGTACATCGCCGGGCCGGGACACGGCGGCCCCGGCATGGTGGCGAACGCCTGGCTCGACGGCACCTACCCCGAGGTGTATCCCGACATCGACCGCACCGAGGCGGGCATCGGCCGGCTGTTCCGCCAGTTCTCCTTCCCCGGCGGCATCCCGAGCCACGCGTCGCCCGACACCCCCGGCTCGTTCCACGAGGGCGGCGAGCTGGGGTACTCGCTCGCGCACGCCTACGGCGCGGCGTTCGACAACCCAGACCTGCTCGTCGCCTGCGTGATCGGCGACGGCGAGGCCGAGACCGGGCCGCTCGCGACCGCCTGGCACGGCAACAAGTTCCTCAACCCGCGACAGGACGGCGTCGTGCTGCCGATCCTGCATCTCAACGGCTACAAGATCGCCAACCCGACGGTTCTCGCCCGCATCCCCGACGACGAGCTGCTCGCCCTCATGCGCGGCTACGGCCACGAGCCGTTCCTCGTCGCGGGCGGCTTCGACGGCGAGGATCC
>CAZPJC010000082.1:0-10084 GCA_964586645.1 uncultured Schumannella sp. | reverse complement strand
CCGCGCTCAACGCGGTGCAGATCGCCGAGCTGGTCGCCGCGCGCCTCCCGGTCGCCTGACCCGACGAGCCCGGCACCGCCGGGTCGGAGGGGGGCGCCGACCACGGTGGTACCGGACGTTCAGGCTCGGCGGGTGCGACGCACCAGCACCAGGAGCGCCCCCGCGGCGACCGCGAGCACTCCCGCGGCGAGTCCGGCCGGGGCGAAGGTCGACCCGGTGGATCCGAGCGTGGCGGGCGTCACCGCGACGGCCGTCAGCGCGCACGAGGCCGCAGGATCGCCGGCGCACGGGTCGACGACGATCGGCACCGAGTACCCGGGCGGGTTGACGAGCGTCGCCAGGTTGACCAGCTCGGGCGCGGTCTGCCGGGAGTCGACGGTCGCGGTGACCTCGAGTTCGAGCTCGTCGTCGCGCGGGATCGACGGCACGTTCCAGGTCACCGTCCGCGTGGTGGGGTCGTATCCGCCACCCGCGCTCGCGGCGACGAAGGTCAGCCCGGCGGGCAGCTCGTCGCGCACGGTGGTGGGCACGCTCGCGCGCGTTCCGGTGTTGCCGACGGTGATGGTGTACGTCAGGGTGTCTCCCGGATCGGCGGCCGCGGCATCCACGGTCTTGCCGAGGGTGAAGCGGTCGTCGGAGGCGGTGATACCCACCTTCGGCGACTCGGTCGGCAGGAGTGCCACGCCCGAGGTCGTCTGGGCGTACGCGGCGACGCTGTTCCAGGCGATGAGGTCCTTCGACACCGTGGGCACGCTCATCCGGTAGCCGAGCGTGATCCCGGCACCCGTCTCGTACTCGGCACTCGCGATGAGCCGCACGGCGATCACCGCGGACAGCCCGCCCAGGGTCGCGGGGTCGGTGGTCCAGTCGTCCACGCAGGCGCCCTGCCCGGGATAGACCTCGGGCCGGCAGGCGTCGGGGGAGGCGGAGTAGGCGATCGCGACGCCGGCCGGGGCGGGGCCGACCGACTCCAGGACGGGCCGGAACTCGCTGTCCCGCTGCTCACCCGCCTGTGCTCCGCTCACCCCGGTGTCGCCGACGTGCGGGAAGACGTCGTAGAGCACGACGCCCTCGAGAGTCGGTGCACCCGTGTTGGTCCAGGTGAGCGCGTAGTCGGCGAGACCGTCGGCGAGCTTCACGTGGCCGACAGCCGGGAAGGTCTGCGGGGTCGAGTCGTAGTCGCCCTGCACCGTCTTCTCCAGCTGGAACTGACCCGACGCCGACGTCACGGTGCGGAACACGGCGCTCGCCTCGCAGTTGGCCGGAGCGGCCGCCGGGTCCGGTCGCACCCCGTCGGCGTCGTCCGGGGCGTAGTCGCCGGCGGCGCAGCCGGGCAGGAGGTCGGCGTCGTCGTAGAACACCCGGGCGGTGTTCGTGTACACGCCGGGATCGGTCGGCTTGTCGACGACGAGAGACGAGAGGGTCAGCACGAACCGGCCGGCCTCGTCGGGCAGCTCCGAGTCCGGCAGCGTGACGCGGAGGAGCGTGCGGCCCGGGGCGAAGTCGTCGATCACCTCGACGACGAGTTCGGCCGCCGTGAACGTGAGCGTCGTGCCCCCCGGCCGCGCGAGCTGGGCGGTGATGGCCGACGGGTCGGTCACGAGCGCGGTGTCGGCCGGGAGCAGGTCGGTGACCACGAGGTCGGCGGCCGGAATGCCGGGGCTGAACAGGGTCGCCGCGAGCTGGATCCGTGCCTGCGTGCCCGTCGCGGCCCCGACGTTCGTCATCGTCTTGGTGATGCCGATCTGCGGCGCGTTCAGGATGAAGACGTCCGCCGGACCCGACGTCGCCGATGCGGTCGCCGTCGACGCTCCGCGCAGGAACCACTCGATGCTCGCCCGGTTCTGAAGGGTCTGGCCGTCCTGGGTGGACGGGTCGGCGTACCCGTAGACCCGGATGTCGTCAGCCCGCCGGGATTCCTGCCCCGGTTCGCGCGGGAAGACGATCTCGGCGACCCGGGTGAGGTCGGCGACGGGCACCGTCCAGCCGGCCCAGCCCGAGGCCGACGTCTCGAACTCGAGATCGTGCGTGACTCCGGCGACGTCGACGTACTGCGGCGCGTAGGCCGGGTCGGGCGCTGCGCCGGAGAAGTCGATGCGCACCCCGAGCACGTGGAACGCCGGGGCGGCGCACACTCCTGCGCTCTGCGGGTACACGCCGCTCGGTGAGAGGTCGGCGAGGCAGGGCATCTTGTCGTGGATCTCGTACTGGAAGGTCTCGTACTGGATGCGCGGGCTGATCGTGTAGGTCGCGGGCGCCGCGTCGAGCACCGAGGGGGCGCGGCCGGAGTTGTCGCCGTTCGGCAGCCAGCGGCCGGGATAGGTCGCGCGGCGGTCGGGACTCCCCGTCGCCGCCCGGTTCAGCGGGCCCGAGGAGGACTTGCCGAGCGAGTGGGTGCCCGGGATCTCCGGGTCGCCGGTCGCGAGCACGACGACGGTGCGGGTCCCCGTCGCCGTGGCGTCGGCGCCGCCCCCGATCGGCGTCGCGGTCGCCGTCACCGCGTTCGGCACGTTCTCGTAGGGGTCGAAATCCGATCCGGCGCCTCCGACGCTGCCCACCTGGGCGAGCAGCGTGATGGTGTCCGGCGCCGCGCCGGGCGCCGTCCCGCCGCAGGCCACGGGGACGCTCGCCGCGTCCGGGTAGACCCAGGCCAGTTCACCGCTCACGGGATCGATCGAAGTCGGGGCGGGAGTCGAGGAGACGAAGGTCAGCCCGGCGGGCAGCTGGTCGGTCACGGTCATCCCGGCGGCGTAGACCGAGCCGACCGGCTTGCTGGCCGGGCAGGTGGCGCGCAGCGTGTAGGTGATGGTGTCGCCCGCTTCGTAGAAGGTGCGGTCGCTCGTCTTGGCGACGGTGAGGGGGACGGTCGCGGTCGCCGTGCCCACGGCGGGGGATGGGGCGACGGTGCCGGTCATGTCGGGGTCGGTGCTCGCGACGGAGGGCAGCAGGCTCCACGTCGTGCCGTTCGCGGTTTCGAGGTTCGGAGGGGTCACCGACAGCACGATGCTCTGCGAGCTGCCGGCCGGGATCGACGCGGCGAGGGTGACGACGAGCTCGCGGGCGACCGGGTCGATCGCCCAGCTCTGGATGAAGCCGGCAGGTCCACCGGCGACGTCGTAAGCCCACCCGGTCATGTCGACGGCCGAGTCGAGCGGGATCGTGAGCACCGCGTCGTCGCAGGTCGGGGCGTTCGTGCCCGCGCAGGCGAGGTTGATCTGGTACGTGAACGTCGCGCCCGAGGCCTGGGTGGTCGGTCCGGTCGCCTGGATGCTGAGTCCGACGGCGACGGCCTGCGCGGCGGTGGCGCCGGTGAGGGCGAGTCCGCCACCGAGGCCGACGGCGACGAGGGCCGCCAGAAGGCGTCGGAGCGTGCGGCGGATGCCGGAATCGGCAGATCGAGTGGTGCGGCGGGCGCGGTGACGCATCTGGTGTATCCCCCTTGGAACGAACGGGGCAGACTCCGGCCCCACTCAGTCACACGGCGGATGGGCCGAGATCGTGACGCGAGAAGTCGGGATACGCTGAAAATTCCTTCCTTTCCGGAATCATCCGGCGAACTCCGTCACGATCGCCCTCGGATCCCGGTGTCAACCAGTGACGACTGTGATGACACGCGACGAGATGGATGACGGGGGCCCGTCCGACGAGGTCCTGGCCGCAGCCGCGCGCGCCGGCGATCGAGAGGCGTTCGCGGAGCTGTGGCGGCGGCACGCCCGGGCGGGGGCGGTCGCGGCTCGGCAGTACGCCGCGATCGCCGACGCCGACGACCTGCTGGCGGAGGCGTACACGCGCATCTTCGCCGCGCTCCGCCGTGGGGGTGGCCCGCACGGCGCGTTCCGCCCGTATCTCTACCGCACGATCCGCAATGTCGCGATGGATTCCCGCCGACCCGCCGAGATCCCGATCGAGGAGGCGCCCGACGCCGACCTCCTCATCCCGGGGCCCGAGCTCGCCGCCGCGGAGCGCACGATCGCCTTCCGAGCCTTCCGCACCCTCCCGGAGCGCTGGCAATCGGTGCTCTGGTACCTCGAGGTCGAGGGGATGTCGCCAGCCGAGGTCGCTCCGCTCGTCGGGCTGAACCCCAACGCGGTGTCGGCGCTCGGCGTCCGTGCACGCGAGGGGCTGAAGAAGGCGTGGCTCCAGGCCCACATTGCGGAGACGTCCGTCCCGGACGGATGCCGGTGGACGACCGAGCGCATGGGCGAGTACTCCCGGGGTGGCCTCTCGGCTCGCTCGCGCGAGCGGTTCGCCCGGCACGTCTCGACCTGCGAGCACTGCACGACGTTGCTCGAGGAGGTCGGCGACGCGAGCGGGCGCCTCGCCGTGCTCCTGCTGCCGATCTTCCTCGGCGGCTCCGCGGCGGCGACGATGCTGGCCGCGCGCCCGAGGCGTTCCCCCGACGCGTCTCGCGCGGCGACGACGCCGGACGTGACGACGGCTCTCGACGGACCGTCGCGCGGGCCCGTGCTGCTCGTGGCCGGGGCGGCGGTCGTCGCGACCGTGGTCGCCGTGACGATCGCGTTCGCCGCTTCCGCCCCGCCGGTCGTCCCCGACGGCGGCCCCGGCGCGGTCCCGCCGTCGGCGCCGCCCTCCCCGACCCCGCCCCCCGCCCCGACTCCCGTTCCCTCGCCGACACCGGAGCCCGAGCCCGCGCCGCCGGTCCCGCCGCGGGTGACACCGCCGGTGCCTCCCGTCATCCCCCCGCCCGTCGTCGCGCCGGCGCCACCTGCCGCTCCCGCGATCGACGACGACCCCGTCACCGGCAGGATCATCGCGACCGGGGCCGGCGATGTTCCCGGAGCCACGATCGAACTGTGGGGCACCACGGAGTCTCTCGTGACCGGCATCACCTCGCCCGCGACTCTCCTGGCGAGCACGACCGTCGCATCCGACGGCAGCTGGGCGACCCCCGAGGCCGCCGGTCTCACCCCGATCAACGTCACAGTGTGGGTGACGCAGGTGCGCAGCGGCCTCTCCTCGGATCCCGTCCCGCTCATCACCGACGCGTTCTTCAACGCCGCCGCGACCTCGACTGCCGGAACGGTGGTGGGTGGCGACGCGACATGGGAGCTGAACGGCTGGGCGGGCGCGGCCTGGGTGGTCCGCGAGGCCGGGAGCGGCCCGGTGGTCGCCTCGGGCACCATCGGTCCCGACGGGAAGGCGCTGGCCACGGTTCCGCTGCCGACCGTGCCGAGCGGGACGGTGCTCAACTACGAATACGGATACGTGCAGGACGGGGTTCCCTTGCTCGCCGCACCCGGCCTCACCGCCGTCGCCCCCTGAGGCGACCCATCGGCGCGCCCGGCCGCTCCGAATCCCCGGCATGAAGCTGGGGAGCACCGCGCTGCTTGCGCTCGGAGTGGTGCTGCTCAGCGGCTGCTCGACTCCGGCAGGGAGTGACGACGTGCCCGATCCCGACGCCCCGATGGTCGCCTTCTACGGCGACTCCTACACGCTCGGGACGGGCGCGTCCGGCCCGGCGAATCGCTGGTCGACGATCATCTGCGCCGAGCGCGGCTGGACGGAGTTCAACCCGAGCGTCAACGGGCTCGGGTTCGTCAACAACCGCGGATCGCAGGACCTGCCGGAGCAGATCGTCGCCCAGCACCCCGACATCGTGTTCGTCACGATGGGGCTCAACGACAACTTCTCCTACGACCGGGCCGGCAGCGGCATCCGCGACGCCATCGCCGACGACTTCGCCTACCTCGCGAGCGAACTGCCGGATGCGCGCGTCATCGTCGTGGAGCCGTTCTGGTACGCCGATGAGCGTCCCGAATCGGTCGAGATCATCATCGACTGGGTGCACGACGCCGCCGACGGGATCGGCGCCGACTGGATCCCGGGCGCCTCGCGCTGGATCGAGGGGCATCCGGAGTGGATGGCGGCCGACGGGCTGCACCCGAACGACGACGGGTACGCCGAGATGGCGGCGCGCATGGATGCCGCTCTCGGTGAGCTGGGCCTCTGAGGCGTCGATAGACTGGACCGGTGACTGAACCCCTCGACGTCGCCCTCATCGGCGGCGGGGTCATGAGCGCCACCCTCGGAACCCTGCTCTCGCAACTCGAACCCACCTGGAAGATCGCGATCTTCGAGCGCCTCGGCGACGTCGCCCGCGAATCCTCCGGCCCCTGGAACAACGCCGGCACCGGCCACGCGGCCCTGTGCGAGCTCAACTACACGCCCGAGAAGGCCGACGGCTCGATCGACATCACGAACGCCGTGAAGGTCAACGAGCAGTTCCAGGTCTCGCGGCAGTTCTGGGCCTACCTGGTCGGCGCGGGACTCCTGCCGGAACCGAAGTCGTTCATCAGCCCCGTGCCGCACATGAGCTTCGTCTGGGGCGCCGACAACGTCGCGTACCTGAAGAAGCGCTACGACGCCCTCAAGGACCACCCGCTGTTCGCCGGCCTCGAGTACTCCGAGGACGCGTCCGTCATCCGCTCCTGGGCGCCACTGCTCATCCCGGGTCGTCGCAAGGACCAGCCGATCGCCGCCACCCGGATCCCGGCCGGCACGGACGTCGACTTCGGCTCGCTCACGCACACCCTCATCGACGGGCTCGTCGACAACGGCGCGTCGCTCAAGCTGAACCACCGCATCACCGGCCTGCGCCGCGACAAGAAGTCGGGCCTGTGGCACCTCAAGGTGAAGCACGACGTGGGGCTCACCGCGCTCGACGTCACGGCCCGGTTCGTCTTCGTCGGCGCCGGCGGCAACGCCCTCAACCTGCTGCAGCGCTCCGGCATCCGGGAGATCCGCGGGTACGGCGGATTCCCGATCAGCGGGCAGTTCCTGCGTACCGACGATCCCGCCGTCGTCGCGCGGCACGCGGCGAAGGTCTACGGCAAGGCGTCGGTCGGGGCCCCGCCGATGTCGGTGCCGCACCTCGACACCCGCGTCATCGACGGCTCGTCGAGCCTGCTGTTCGGCCCGTACGCGGGGTTCTCGACGAAGTACCTCAAGACGGGCTCGTACCTCGACCTGTTCGCGGCGCTGCGCTGGCACAACCTCGGCACGTTCGTCGGCGCGGGACTGAAGAACCTCCCGCTCGTCTGGTACCTCGTCACGGAGGTGCTGTCGACGCGCGGCAAGCGGTTCCGTGCGCTCCAGCAGTTCGCCCCGACCGCCGAGGCGAAGGACTGGCATCTCATCACGGCCGGCCAGCGCGTGCAGATCATGAAGCGCGACGCGAACGGCAAAGCCGCCATCCAGTTCGGCACCGAGGTCGTCGCCGGCGCCGACGGCACGATCGCCGGGCTGCTCGGGGCCTCGCCCGGCGCGTCGACCGCGGTGCCGATCATGCTCGACGTGCTCGCCAAGTGCTTCCCGTCGAAGCTCGATGCCTGGCGCCCGAAGCTGGTCGAGATGGTGCCGTCGTACGGCGGAACGCTCTCCGAGAACGAGAAGAAGGCGGAGGCGACCATCGCCCGCACCGCGAAGGCGCTCGCGATCCATCCGTAACCCTTGCCGTTTACTCGAACATATGTTCGAATGACGGGATGCGGTGGAGCGGGCAGTCGATCGGCGCGGAGAGCGCCTCGACGCTCCCCGGACTCGGCACGATGCGCGGACTCGTGCGATCGGTGCAGACCCCCGAGTTCGCCGGCATCACCTTCCATGAGGTGCTCGCCAAGTCCGCGCTCAACCAGGTGCCGGGGTCGTCGAACGCCCTCCCGTTCGCCTGGACGATCAACCCCTACCGGGGATGCTCGCACGCGTGCACCTTCTGCTTCGCCCGGCAGACGCACACCTACCTCGACTTCGACGCCGGGACGGACTTCGACTCCGAGATCGTCGTCAAGGTGAACGTCGCCGAGATCCTCGCCAGGGAACTCGCGCGTCCCTCGTGGCAACACGCCCCGGTCGCGCTCGGCACCAACACCGACCCGTATCAGCGTGCCGAAGGCCGCTACCGGTTGATGCCCGGCATCATCGCGGCGCTCGCCGCCTCCGGCACGCCCTTCAGCATCCTCACCAAGGGCACGCTGCTGCGCCGCGACATCCCGCTGCTCCAGGCCGCTGCCGAACGGGTGCCGGTCGAGCTCGCGATGACGATCGACATCGCCGACCCGGGCCTGCGCGACTCCCTCGAGCCGGGGGCGCCTACGACCGAGGCGCGGCTCGCCACGGTGAAGGCGATCCGGGATGCCGGCCTGCCATGCTCGGTGTTCGTCATGCCCGTGCTGCCGTACCTCACCGACTCGGTCGAGCATCTCGACCGGCTGTTCGCCGCGATCGCGGAGACGGGGGCCGAGTCGGTCGCGTATTCGGCGCTGCACCTCAAGACCGGCGCCCGCGAATGGTTCTTCTCCTGGCTGGCGCGCGAGCATCCCGACCTGCTGCCGAAATACGGGCAGCTGTATCCGATGCGGCAGGTCTACCCGCCGAAGGAGTACCGGGCCTGGCTCGCGAAGCGGGTGCGGCCGTTGCTGCGCACGCACGGGCTGGAACGTCCGCCGCGCATCGACCCGACGACGGGGTCGCCGATGCCGCGGGTCATCGGGCGCACCCGGGCGCGCGGCACCGTCGGAGATCGGATGCTCGCGAACGAGCTCCCCGCGGCCGCCGCGGCGGGACTGCAGCCGACGCTGTTCTGAGCCGGACACAGCCCGACTTCGAGGGGATCGCCGGGCTTCCGACATAAGGTGGTCGCGTGAGCACCATCGAGCACCGGCCGTCGGCCCCGTCGCGGTCCGGCACGGCTCCGGTGCGGCTCGCCATCCTCGACGACCACGAAGTGCTGCTCGATTCGCTCAGCAGCTGGATCGGCAACAACGCCGCCGACTTCGAGGTCGTGCTCATGGCCCCGACCTGGCTCCAGCTCGTGCACAGCCCGGCCTTCCCCACCGATCTGGTGTTCATCGACTTCCAGCTCAAGGAGCCGGTGTCGATCGAAGCCCGCGTGCGCACCTGCCGGGCGGCCGGCGCCAAGGTGATCGTGCTGTCCAGCGTCGACACCCGCGAGGCCCGCGAGCGCGCACTCGCCGCGGGGGCCGCCGCCTTCCTCTCCAAGTCGCTCACGATGGCGGCCGTCATGGAGACGGCCCGCCGCGTGATGGGCATCCAGAGCGACCCGGAGGCCCGCGTCTGGCGCCCGAGCGCGTCCGGAGCCTCCGCGCACGCCCGGCCGAAGCTCAGCCCCGGCGAGGCGGAGGCCCTGCGGCTCTACGTCACGGGATACAGCACGACCGAGGTCGCCAGCCGCATGAACGTGCAATACGAGACCGCGAAGACCTACCTGCGCCGGGTGCGGGAGAAGTACGCGCGCGTCGACCGTCCCGCGAGCAAGAAGGCGGACCTCATCCGCCGGGCCGCGGAAGACGGGTATCTCGAGTAAGCGCATGGCGAAGCTGTATTTCCGCTACGGGGCGATGAACTCCGGCAAGAGCACGGCGCTGCTCCAGGCCGCGTACAACTACGAGGAGCGCGGCCAGCAGGTGCTGCTCGCCAAACCTGCGATCGACTCCAAGGGCGAGGCCGCGATCGTGTCCCGCCTCGGCGTCGACCGTCCCGTCGACTTCACGATCGCCCCCGAGGAGGACGTGCTCGCCGCGTTCATGACCCGCCGCGAGAAGGTCATCCGGGAGACCGGCAAGGATGTCGCCTGCCTCCTGCTCGACGAGGTGCAGTTCCTCAGCGAGCAGCAGATCGACGACCTGCTGCGGATCGCGATCGACGAAGACGTGCCGGTGCTCGCCTACGGCATCCGCACCGACTTCCAGACCGTCGCGTTCCCCGGCAGCCGGCGGCTGCTCGAGATCGCCCACTCGCTCGAAGAGCTCAAGACGATCTGCCGGTGCGGGCGGAAGGCCATCTTCAACGCCCGCACCGTCGACGGGGAGTTCGTCTTCGACGGCGACCAGGTCGCGATCGACGGCGTGGATGTCGGCTACGAGTCGCTCTGCGGGCAGTGCTATCTCGAGGAGTCCGGGGGCGTGCTCAACCGCGGGCGGCGTTCCAAGTACGACTTCTCCTACAACTCCGCGCCGGACGCCGACTTCTCCTAGCCCGTCGGCCTCGGTGGTCGAGTAGCCCGCGAAGGCGGCGTGTCCCCTCGGTGGTCGAGTAGCCCGCGAAG
>CAZPJC010000081.1:0-10217 GCA_964586645.1 uncultured Schumannella sp. | reverse complement strand
CACTTCCTCGGCAAGTCGACCGTCATCAACCTGCTCGGCCTCCGGTTCGCGAACCGCATCTTCGAGCCGCTGCTCTCGGCGCAGAACGTCGCGCACGTCGAGATCCGCATCGAGGAGGACCTCGGGCTCGAAGGCCGGCCCGGCTACTACGACAAGGCGGGCGCGCTCATGGACATGATCCAGAGCCACCTGCTGCTCGTGCTCGCGCTCGCCACGATGGAACCTCCGGCGACCGTGGGGTCGGAGGACCTGCGCGGCGCGATGGCCCAGCTGCTGCGGGCGACGCGGGCGTGGAAGAGGGACGGCACCGAGAGCCGGCGGGCGCGCTACACGGCCGGCACGATCGGGCGCCGCAAGCTCCCCGCCTACGCGAGCGAAGCGGGCGTCGACAAGTCGCGCGGCACCGAGACCCTCGCCGAGCTCACCGTCGCGATCGACAACTGGCGCTGGGCGGGTGTGCCGTTCGTGCTCCGCTCCGGCAAGGCGATCGGCGACCCGCGGCAGGAGGTCGTCTTCACCTTCCGCGACGTGCCGCACCTGCCGACCGGCTTCCACGGGCCGAGTCGGCAGGCGCAGCTGCGCATCGGCATCAAGCCGGCCACGATGTCGCTCGATCTCGTCACCAACGGCCGCGACGACCCGTTCGACCTGGAGTGGGACACCCTCGACTCCGAGTTCGGGCCGAGCGAGCTGAGTGCGTACGGCGAAGTGCTGGCCGAGTTGCTCGAGGGCGACCCGACCCTCTCGGTGCGCGGGGACATCGCCGAGGAGTGCTGGCGGATCGTCGCCCCCGTACTGGCGGCGTGGCGCGTCGACCGCGTGCCGCTCGACTCCTACACGGCGGGGACCCGCGGACCGCGGAGCTGGCGCTAGCGGTAGATCCCCGCGTACAGCGCCGCGATCTCGGCCGGCGACGGATCGACGGGGTTGTTCGCCGGGGAGCCGGAGGCGATCGCCTGCTCGGCCATCGTCGGGATCGCCGAGTCCCACTGGTCGCGCGCGACACCCAGCGCGCTCAGCGCGGGCACGTCGAGTGCGGCGTTGAGCCGCTCGAGTTCGGTGACGAGCGCCTCGCCGTCGCCGTCCAGGCCGAGCGCCGCCGCGCACGCCGCGTAGCGCTCCCGGGCGCCGTCGAGCGAGAAGCGCGTCACGGCGGGGAAGAGCAGGGCGTTCGACAGTCCGTGCGCGATCCCGAAGCGGGCTCCGATCGGCCGGCTCATCCCGTGCACGAGGGCGACGCTCGCATTCGAGAAGGCCGTGCCCGCGAACAGGGAGGCGAGCATCATGTCGCCGCGCGCACGCAGGTCGCTGCCGTCGGCGTAGGCGGCCTCCAGGCTGCCGCCGACGAGCGCCATCGCCCGGAGCGCGAACGTGTCGCTGACCGGCGTCGCCCGGCGGCTCACGTACGCCTCGACCGCGTGGGTGAGGGCGTCGATGCCGGTGTCGGCGGTGAGGCGCGGCGGCATCGTCAGGGTCAGCTCGACGTCGACGATCGCGACCCGGGGCAGGAACGCCGGCCCCGCGCAGAGCATCTTCTCGTGAGCGCCCGCATCCGCGCCGCCGTCGTCGGTGATGACGGTGAACTGGGTCGCCTCCGATCCGCTTCCCGCGGTCGTCGGGACGGCGATGATCGGCAGCGCCCCGCCGATGCTCTGCACCGGGGCCTTGTACTGCCGCATCGTGCCGCCGCTCACCGCGAGCAGGGCGATCGCCTTCGCGGTGTCGATGGGGCTTCCGCCGCCGATGCCGATGACGGCATCCGATCCGGCCTCGACCGCGACGGCGAGGCCGGCGGCGACCGCGGAGGCCGACGGGTCGGGCACGGTGTCGGAGAACACGGTCGGGCTGAGTCCGGCGTCGGTGAGCAGGCCGGCGAGCTCCGCGACCACGCCGTTCTGCGCGTGGAACGGATCGGTGACCAGCAGCGGCCGGGAGACTCCGAGCTCGGTCACGGCCTCGGCGATCCGCCGTCGGGCGCCCGGCCCGACGAGCAGCCGGGGGAGCCGGAACGACGCGACCTCGTTCACGCGCGTCCGGTGAGCATCGCGACGGCCTTCTCGACGCGGCGGGCACGGGTCTCGTCGGCCTTCGCCTCCGCGATCGCGCGCGCGTGCTCCTTCTGGTGCGAGGGCGGGAGCTTCTCCCAGGCCGCGAGGGCCGCGGGATCGTCGGCGAGCGCGGCGGCGAGGGCCCCGGGGATCTCGACCGTGCGCGGCGCCGTGTCGTGCTCGAGGGTGATCTCGGCCTCGTCCCCGCCGCCGAGCCCGGTGGCGGCGCGGGTCTCCGCGTTGAAAGAGATGAGGTACTTCCCGCCCATGACCGCGATCGTGTTGCGGTAGGAGTACCCGCCGTCGACGGTGACGACGACCGGGACGCGCTTGCCGGCGCCGAAGGAGAGCACGACGTCTTCCGGCACCTCGATGCCGACGTTGTTCCCGCTGCTGAGCAGCTTCGTGCGGAAGGTGGGCATGTCAGGTCCTCTCCTCCGGGAGCCGGATGATCGTGAACAGCGTCCCGAGCGGATCGGTGGCGTGCACCATCCGGCCGAACGGGGTGTCGACGGGCTCGTCGAGCAGCGCGCCGCCGAGTTCGCGGATCCGCGCCGCCGCGGCGTCGGCGTCGGCGACCGCGAAGTACGGCATCCAGGCGGATTCGTCGTCGAGGTCGTCGCGCGCGCCGTCGTAGATCCCGGCCTGGGCGACCCCGGGCTCGCCGTTGACGACCATGCGGAACTCGTCGGAGTCGCCCATCGACACCGTCCGCCAGCCGAGCACGTTCCGGTAGAACGGCACGGCCGCGGCGAAGTCGTCGGTGTGCAGCTCGAACCAGGTGGGCGCGCCGGGCACGTCCTCGACTTCGAATCCGGGATGCGTCCCCGGCTGCCAGAGACCGACCCGCGCCCCGCTCGGGTCGGTCGCGATCGTCATGATGCCGAGTTCGCCGACCGGAGCGGGCCCGAGTTGCACCGTGCCGCCGTTCGCCTGGGCGGCGGCGGTCGCGGCACCGGCGTCGAGCACCTTGAGGTAGACGAGCCAGCCGTCCTCGGGCATCGGCACGAGCCGCGCGATGCGTGCGCCGCCGAGGAGCAGCGTGACCGAGCCGTCGAGCGACCCCGAAGTTGGGTCGGCCGTCCAGCCGAACAGCCCTCCGTAGAACGCGAGCGACCGCTCGGCGTCGGTGGAGGTCAGTTCGAGCCAGATCGGCTCGCCCGGGAGGCGCTCGGCGGCGACGGTCACGACGCCACGGGCTCCCCGAGCAGGAAGCGCAGGAACTGCGGCTTCAACGCGGCGGGGGCGACCTGGTGGGTCTGCCCCGCGAGCACGGCGTGCTCGGCGCCCGGGATGGCGGCGGCGACCTTCTCCTGCGCCGCGAGCATCTCGGGGGCGCCCTTGGCGCCGCACAGCACGAGGGTCGGCACGGCGACCGCTGCGAGTTCGGCCTCGGGCACCGTGAAGTCGCCCATCACGGCTGCGTCGTGGTGCAGGGACGGGGCCACCTTCAGGAGCTTGGCCCACTCCCGGGCGGCCATCACGCGCATCATCAGCGGAACGAACCGCGGGGCGCCGATCATGTCGACCATGAAGTACGAGATCGCCGTGCCGTTCGCGCCGCCGGCGATCAGCCGGTCGAGGTCGCCGTGATAGTCCTTCGCCGATCCGTCCCGGTTCCTGCGCAGGCCGACCCACGGGGCCTCGTAGCCGATCAGCTTCCGCATCGGCACCCCCGCGGCGGCCGCCCGGTAGGCGAGACCCGCGCCCGAGGACTGCCCCATGACGAAGGCATCGCCACCCGCGGCGTCGATCACCGCGTGCAGGTCCTCGAACTCGCGCTCGGGGGAGTACGGGAGGGTGTCGCCGCTCTCGCCGCGGCCGCGGCGGTCGTAGATCACGACGGTGAAGTCGTCCACGAGGGCCTTCGCCACGTCTCGTGCCGGGCCGAATTCCCGGTAGCAGAACGCTCCGTCGACGAGCACGAGCACGGGGCCGGCGCCGGCGCGCTCGAAGGCGATGCGCGTGCCGTCGGCGGAGGTCGCCCATTCGGTCGCGGTCACCGTCCCAGTGTCGGTCACGAGAGACCCCCGGCCAAGAGGTCATCCACCTTGTGAAAGGACTCAGTCCAGCCGTCCACCGTCGGCTGACGGAACTCGGGGGCGAACGGCCCCTGGTGCAACGTCATCCGGGTCTTGTCGCCGTGGTCGTGCAGCCAGATCCGCAGGGTGACGTCGCGGATGTCGCCCTCCTGGGCGTCGGCCGAGACGACGCCTTCGAGATACTCGGGCGCGATCACGACCGCGAGCCGCGCGCGCAGCGGGAAGCGGTCGCCCGAGGCGGTGTCGACCATGTCGAGGTCCCAGGCACCTCCGGCGACGGCATCCACGACGACGCTGTCCGGGTCGACGTGCACCGTCGCCGGCCCGAACCACTGCGCGAGGTACGCGGGTTCGGTGAAGAATCTCCAGACGACCTCCCGCGGGGCGGCGAACACCCGCGTGATGAACACGTCGGTGTCGGCCGCGACGGGGATGTCGGGGATGCCGGTGTCGGTCATTTCTCGTCCTTCTCGGGGTCGGTGGCGGGGGTCTGGGGGGCTGGTCCGTCGCTCGCGAGGTAGTCCGCGAGCGCGGCGTCGAGCCGGTCGAAGCTCTCGGTCCAGAACGTCCGGTAGCGCTGCATCCACTCGGTCGCCTCCCTCAGCGGCTCGGCCTCCAGGTGGCTGTAGCGCGCCGTGGCGACGCGGCTGCGCGAGATGAGCCCGGCCGTCTCGAGCACCCGGAGGTGCTTCGACACGGCGGGCTGGCTCATCGCGAACGGCTCGGCGAGTTCCGCGACGTTCGCGTCGCCGGCCGTCAGCCGGCCGAGGATCGCGCGGCGCGTCGGGTCGGCGAGAGCGGCGAACACCGCGCTCAGCCGGTCGGTCTCGATCGTCGGCATCCATAACCTCCTGGTTTTGATAACCATAAGGTTATGCAAAGGCGCGCGTCAAACCCGGGGCGGAACGGCGGCGGTCAGGCCGAGAAGCGCGCGAGGAACTCGCGGGTGCGGGCCTCGCGCGGCGCCGTGAAGAACTGGGCGGGAGGGCCCTGCTCGACGATGACCCCGCCGTCGAGGAAGACGACGCGGTGCGCGACGTCGCGGGCGAACGCCATCTCGTGCGTCGCCATCAGGATCGTCGTGCCCTCCGCCGCCAGCTCGCGGACGAGTTCGAGCACATCGCCGACGAGCAGCGGATCCAGCGCCGAGGTGATCTCGTCGAGCAGCAGCACCTCGGGGTCGGTCGCCACCGCGCGCACGATCGCCGCGCGCTGCTGCTGGCCGCCGGAGAGACGATCGGGATGCTCGCGCGCCTTCGCCGCGAGACCGATCCGGTCGAGCAGCTCGAGCCCGCGAGCCTCCGCCTGCGCCCGCGGGATGCCGTGCACCTTCCGCGCGGCGAGCGTCACGTTGTCGAGAACCGACAGATGGGGGAACAGGTTGAAGTGCTGGAAGACCACCCCGAATCGCGCCCGGGTGCGGTCGACGTCGACGCGCGGGTCGCTGATGTCCTCGCCGCGCAGCAGGATGCGGCCGTCGTCGATCGGCTCGAGGAGGTTGATCGTGCGCAGCAGCGTCGACTTGCCCGATCCCGACGGGCCGATGAGCGCGACGACCTCGTGCTCGGCGAGGTCCAGGTCCACCCCGCGCAGCACCGACGTCTCGCCGAACGACTTGCGGATGCCCTCGAGCGCCAGAACCGTCATACCACCGAGCCCATCTGCTCGCGGTCGCGCAGGCGGGCGCTGACCCAGTCGGTGAGGCGGATGGTCGGGATCGCGAGCAGCACGAACAGCACCGCCGCGACGATGTACGGCGTGAAGTCGGCGTACTTCGCGGTCTCGATCTGCGCCCCGCGCACGGCGTCGACGATCCCGATGATCGAGACGAGGCCGACATCCTTCTGCATCGACACGAAGTCGTTCATCAGCGGCGGCGCCTGACGGCGGAGCGCCTGGGGGAGCACGACGAGGCGCAACGTCTTCGCGTGCGAGAGCCCGAGCGCCCGGGCGGCGAGCCGCTGCGACGGGTGCACGCCCTCGATCCCGGCGCGCAGCACCTCCGAGACGTAGGCCGAGTAGGTGATCACGAGGGCGATCGTGCCGAGCAGCACCTTGTCGATCCGCAGATCGAGCAGCCCCGGGATGCCGAAGCCGACCAGGAAGATGACGATGATGAGCGGCGTGCCGCGGAAGAGGTCGGTGTAGACGGTCGCGAGCACCCGCAGCGGGAAGAACACGGGCCCGCGCAGCGTGCGGAGAAAGGCGAGGAGCGTCGCGAACACGGCGACCCCGACGACCGAGAACGCGAGGATCTGCAGGTTCACGAGGAAGCCGAGGCCGACCCGGGGGAACGCCGCGATCGCGGTGTCGAGGTCGAAGAAGCTCGCCTGCACGCGCGCCCAGCCGGGGGTGTTGACGATGAACAGCCAGGCCGCGACGCCGAGCACGAGGGTGCTCCCCGCGGCGACGAGCACCGAGCGGGTGCTCTGACGGCGCCGGAAGGCCCGCCGGCCGAGCTCGATCGAGCTCGGCGGCGGGCCGTCGGGAAGGCGGGTCACGCTCCCACGTTACGGGTTACTTCAGTTCCGCGACCCCGGCGTCGGCGCCGAGCCACTCGGCGACGAGCGCGTCGAGCGTGCCGTCCTCGCGCAGGGCGTCGACGGCCGCCGTGACCTCATCGGTCAGCGGGCTGTCCTTGGCGAGCAGGAGGCCCCACTCGTCGGTGTCGCCGTCGACGGCGGGCAGCGAGCCGACGATGAGTCCGCCGTCGAGCTCGACGCCCGTGATGTAGAACGCCGTCGGCACGTCGACGACGATCGCGTCGACCTGGCCGTTCTCGAGGGCGAGCTTGGCGTCGTCGTTGCTGTTGAACACCTGGGCGCCGGCGGTCGGCTGGATGATCTCCTCGACGGCGGTGAGGCTCGTCGTGCCGCTCGCGGCGCCGATGAGCAGATCCTTCAGGTCGGCGATCGACGTGGCCTCGGCGGCGGCCGAGCCCTCGACCGTGATGACGGCCTGGCCGGCGGCGTAGTACGGCGACGAGAAGTCGACGGACTCCGCGCGCTCGGCGCTGATCGAGTACTGCTGCAGGTTGAAGTCGAAGTCCTTCGGTCCGGGCGCGATGGCCTCCTCGAAGCCGGTGCGCACCCAGACGACGTCCTCGGCCGCGAAGCCGAGCTGCTCGGCGACCGCGTACGCCACGGCGGCCTCGAAGCCCTCGCCCGACTCGGGCGCGTCGTCGATCACGTAGGGGTAGTAGGCCGGCTCGCCGGTGGCGATCGTGAGCTTGCCGTCGGTGACGTAGTCGCTCGACGCGGCGGTCTGGCAGCCGGTGAGGCCGGCGGCGAGGGCGAGTACGCCGGCGGCGGCTGCCAGGCGGGTCAGAGTGCGGGACATGGGTGCCTCCAGGAAGGTGTCGGGATGCTGTACGCCCATTCTGGCCGGACGGGGGGCGTGCGCGCCGCGACGTGTCACTGCGTGACGCCGCCTACGCTGGCGGGATGAGTGCGATCCTGCGGCATCCGATCGCGCTCTGGGCGGGTTTCGTGCTCGCCCACCTCTGGCTCGGGATGCTCGCCCTCTACGCCCCCGGGCAGCCGATCGGCGACGTCACCCAGGTCTACCGGTACTGGATCGTCGACTACGCGTTCGCCGGGCACGGCTGGGTCGGCATCGACACGGTGTGGGTCTATCCGATCCTCGCGATCGTGCCGATGATCGCCGCCGCCGCGTTCGGGCCCGAGCTGTACGCGAGCACCTGGCTGAGCCTCGTCATGGCCGTCGACGCGATCGCGTTCGCCGCGATCCTCACGATCGGCCGGCGGAACGGGGCCGTGCATCCCGGATGGTGGTGGCTCGGGTTCCTCGTCGCGCTCGGCCCGGTGGCGGTCGGCCGGATCGACTCGATCACGGTGCCGCTGGCGATCCTCGGAATGCTCGTCGTGCTGACCCGGCCGGTGCTCGGCGGGGTGCTGCTCACCGTCGCCGCCTGGATCAAGGTCTGGCCCGCCGCCCTCGTCGCCGCGGTCGTGCTCGCCCTCCGCGACCGCGTGCGGGTGATCGTCGGTGCCGCCGCGACCACCGCCGTCGTGCTCATCGTCGTCATCGCGGTCGGCGGCGCCGGCAACGTGTTCAGCTTCATCACCCAGCAGACGGGACGGGGCCTGCAGATCGAAGCGGTCATCGCGACGCCGTGGATGTGGGATGCGACCCTCGGCGCCGGGCACAGCGCGGTCTACTACGACACCTCGATCCTCACCTTCCAGCTGCGCGGAGACGGCGTGACCGCCGCTGCGGGCATCGCGACGCCGCTGCTCGCGCTCGCCGCGGTCGTGCTTCTCGGCCTCGGGCTGGTCGCGGTGCGGCGCGGGCGCGCTCCGGCGGAGGTCCTGCCGCCGCTCGTGCTCGCGCTGACGCTCGCGATGATCATCTTCAACAAGGTGGGCTCGCCGCAGTTCGTGACCTGGCTCGCCGTGCCGATCGTCTTCGGGTTGATGACGCACGCCTCGGGGCTCGGCCGATCGTTCCGCGTCCCCGCTGCTCTCGGCCTCGTCATCGCGGGGCTGACGCAGGCGTTCTATCCCTACCTCTACAGTGACGTGATCGCGGCGAAGCTGCCCATCGTGATGGTGCTCACCGCGCGCAACCTGCTCTACGTCGCCCTCTTCGCCTGGGCCGTCGTCGCGCTCGCCGAGGTGGTCCGCCGCCCGCGCGGCGACGAGTCGCCCGAGAGGGCGGAGCTAGATTGGAGTGGCGCTCGACGGTGAGCCGTCCCTCCCCGATCGAACGGTCCGCCATCCCGTGACAACCTCTCTCTCGCCTGCGCGCGTGCGTCTCGCGCTGCTCGCCCTCGCCGTCGGCGGGTTCGGCATCGGCGCGACCGAGTTCGTCGCGATGGGACTTCTGCCGCAGATCGCGCAGGATCTGCTCCCCGGACTCGCCGCGAGCGATCCCGAGGACGCGATCGCCCGGGCCGGCATCCTCATCTCGGCCTACGCCGCGGGGGTCGTGGTCGGCGCGCCGACGATCGCCGTGTTCGCGGCGCGTTTCCCGCGGAAGGGTCTCCTGCTGGCCCTGGGGACCGCGTTCACCGTGGGCACGGTCGCGTCCGCGGTGGCCCCGACGTTCGAACTGGTCGTCGTGGCGCGGTTCGTCGCGGCGCTGCCGCACGGCGCCTACTTCGGCATCGCCGCCCTCGTCGCCGCCTCGCTGATGGGACCGGGCAAGCGCGGCCAGGGGATCGCGTTCGTGCTCTCCGGGCTCACGATCGCGAACGTCGTCGGAGTTCCCGCGATCACGTTCCTCGGCCAGCAGACGAACTGGCGGGTGGCCTACCTCGCGGTCGCGGCGATCTTCGCGCTGACCGTCGTGGCGATCCTCCTCGTCGTGCCGAGGCAGCCCGGCGACCCGGGCGCGACGGTCCGGCGCGAACTCGGCGGATTCACCCGTCCCGCGGTGTGGTTCGCCCTCCTCACCGGGGCGCTCGGCTTCGGCGGCTTCTTCGCGGTCTACACCTACGTCGCCCCGCTCGTGACCGAGGTGACGGAGCTGCCGGAGTTCGTCGTACCGATCGCGCTCGTCTCGGTCGGCCTCGGCATGACCGTCGGCAACTTCATCGGCGGACGTCTCGCGGACCGCGGCGCGCTGCGCGCCGTCTTCATCCTGTTCGGCGTGCTCGCGGCAGCTCTGCTCCTGCTCGCCCTGACGGCGCCGACGATCCCCGGTCTGTTCGCGGGCCTCTTCGCGGTCGGGCTGGCCTCCGCGGCGATCTCCCCGGCCATCCAGACCCGGCTGATGGATGTCGCGGGCGAGAGCCAGACGCTCGCGGCGGCCGTCAACCACTCGGCCCTCAACCTCGGCAACAGCCTCGGCGCGTTCGTCGGCGGCGCGGTCATCGCCGCCGGCTGGGGCTACCTCGCGCCCACCTGGGTGGGTCTCGCGCTGTGCGCGCCCGGCATCCTGTTCGCCGTCCTCGGCGGGCTGGTCACCCGCGGTGCGCGCGAGCGTCGCGAATCCGCCGTCTCGGTCGTCGAGTAGCCGCGCAACGGCGTGTCGAGACGCAGCGGGGGTCTCGACACGCGCCTTCGGCGCTACTCGACCACCGACGGGGGCTAGAAGTTGCCCGGGGCGCCGTCCTGCAGCAGGATGCCGTCCTGGATCGCACGGCGCCGCAGGGCGACCTTCG
>CAZPJC010000080.1:0-10418 GCA_964586645.1 uncultured Schumannella sp. | reverse complement strand
ACCGGCAACTCGTTCGTCATCCAGGAGCACCACGCGACGGCGCTGCACTACGACTTCCGCCTCGAGCGCGACGGGGTGCTCGTCTCCTGGGCGGTGCCGAAGGGGGTCCCGACGGAGGCCGGGAAGAACCACCTCGCCGTGCACACCGAGGATCATCCGCTCGAGTACGGCCAGTTCGAGGGCGAGATCCCGCGCGGGGAGTACGGGGCGGGGAAGGTCACGATCTGGGACCGCGGCTCGTACGACCTCGAGAAGTGGCGCGACGACGAGGTGATCTTCACGATCCACGGCGAGAAGCACGGCTCGCACCGGCTCGCGCTCATCCAGACCGAGAAGGGGACGGACAAGAAGCCGGGCAAGAACTGGCTGCTGCACCTCATGAAGGACCAGCAGCCCGTCGACTGGGACGACCCGGAGAGCGTCGCCGCGTCGAAGGCGCGCTCCGCATCCGGATCCTGGAAGAAGATCGGCACCGAGCCGCGGCGCGGACTCAAGCGCGGCAAGTCGGTGGTCGGCGGGCGGATCAACGCCGCCGGCACCGTGCATCCGATGCTCGCGACCCTCTCCGGCCTCGACTCGTTCCCTCGCACTCCGCCCTCGGAGGATGGCGGCTGGGTCTACGAGATGAAGTGGGACGGCTACCGCGCGATCGCGACCGTGCGGGGCGGCGAGGTGGTCGTCCGGTCTCGCAACGGCCTCGACTTCACCGCGACCTACCCCGAGCTGCAGCAACTCGCGGAGGCGGTCGACGGCGACGTCGTGCTCGACGGCGAGATCGTCGCGCTCGACGCCGACGGCCGGCCGTCGTTCGGCCTGCTGCAGACCCGGTCCGGGCTCACCGCGCCGCGGGATGTCGAGCGCGCCCGCGCGGCTCAGGGGGTCGAGTTCTTCGTCTTCGACATCCTCGACCGCGACGGGGTCTCGCTCGCCACGCAGCCTTACACCGTACGTCGCCAGGAGCTGCGTCGCGCGGTCCGGGATGTCGGGGTGATCCGGGTCCCGCCGGACGCCGGCACCGACCTCGACGACGCCGTCGCGACGAGCCGGCGAATCGGGCTCGAGGGGATCATCGCGAAGCGGGCATCCTCTCCCTACCGGCTCGGGCGCCGCTCGCGGGACTGGCTCAAGATCAAGCACACCCGCACGCAGGAGGTCGTCGTCGCCGGCTGGCGCCCCGGGAACGGCGCACGTTCGAACACCGTGGGATCGCTGCTCGTCGGGATCCCCGGTGCCGACGGGCTCGAGTACGTCGGCCGCGTCGGCAGCGGCTTCACCGACGCGCAGCTCACCGACCTCCGCGCGAAGCTCGACCGGATGGCGCGGGAGACCTCGCCGCTGATCGGGGTCCCCACGGCCGACGCGAAGGACGCCCACTGGGTCACCCCGAAGCTCGTCGGCGAGGTCGAATACCTGGAAGTCACCGCGGACGGGAAGCTGCGCGCGCCGACCTGGCGCGGCTGGCGGCCCGACAAGAGCCCCGCGGATGTCGTGCGCGAGACCTGACCCTCAGTAGAGGAAGAAGATCGGCGCCCAGTCGGGCTGCCGGGCGTGCACGATCGCGAGGAAGACGAGCGCGTCGAACGCGAGGTGCACGGCGAGCACGTAGCCGAGCGACCGGGTCTTCGCGAACAGGTAGCCCTGCAGCAGGGCGAACGGGATCGTCAGCAGCGGACCCCAGGCGCGGTAGCCCAGCTCCCAGAGGAACGACACGAAGATCACCATCGTCAGCAGGTTCGCCTGCCAGAGCGGGAAATGCCGGCGCAGCAGCGTCAGCACGGTGCAGATGAAGAACAGCTCGTCCCACGTGCCGACCGCGTTGACGCCGACGAAGAAGCGCAGCAGCTCCCCGCCGTCCTCGAGGGGCGGCCAGTTGAGATACGCCCCCGAGCGGATGAAGTAGAACGGCAGGATCAGGTAGCCCAGCAGCGGCACCGCGACGAGGTAGCCGATCTCGAGGCGCGTCTTCTTCTCGCGCGACCGCCAGGGGAAGCGGATCACCTGCCGGCGGTAAACGAACCGGTCGAGCACGAACGGCACCGCGACGGCGAGCGCGAGCACCGTGCCGATCCTGATGAACGACGGCCAGGAGACATCCGCTTCGACGCTCGTCGTCGCGACGATGCCGATGCCCACCCCGATGAGCACGAGGTCCTTGCCGAGTTCGCGGTCGACGAGCATCGCGGCGATGAGCGACGCGACGAGCAGCGGGATGCCGACGGCGTGCTGGATCGGCGTCGCGTGCAGCCCGAACAGCACGAACGCCGAGAGCGACACCCCGACCACTGGGAGGAGTTTCCACCGCGGGTCGAGTGCCGCCCCGTGGGCGGTGTATCGAGACCCGTCCCCGTCCCCGTCCCACGGCGGGGTTTCGATACGCCCGCTGCGCGGGCTACTCAACCCGCGGGCCCGGCAGGTCGATGACGCCGGTCACGGGCACGATCCCGGAGAGACGCTCGGGCGAGAGCACCTTGCGCACCTCGTCGGCGGACATCAGCCCCTGCTCGAGCACGAGTTCGGCGATCGAGGCGTGCGTCGTCAGCGCCGTGTGCGCGAGGGTCGCCGCCGCCGCGTAGCCGATGTACGGCGTCAGCGCGGTGACGACGCCGACGCTCGACCCGACCTGCTCGCCGAGCCGCTCGAGGTTCGGCTCGATGCCCTCGACGCAGTTGATGCGCAGCGTCTTGCAGGCGTTGCGCATCCAGACCAGCGACTGCAGGATGCTGTGCGCGATCACCGGCTCGAACGCGTTGAGCTGCAGCTGTCCGCCCTCCGCCGCGGCGGTGACCGTGGCATCCGCGCCGATCACGCTGAACGCGACCTGGTTGACCACCTCGGGGATGACCGGGTTGACCTTGCCGGGCATGATCGACGACCCCGCCTGGCGGGCCGGCAGGAAGATCTCCCCGAAGCCCGCCTGCGGGCCCGACGACAGCAGCCGCAGGTCGTTGCAGATCTTCGAGAGCTTCACGGCGGCGCGCTTGAGGGTGCCCGACACCGTCATGAAGATCCCCGCGTCGGAGGTCGCCTCGATGAGGTCGGGCGCGGTCTCCTGCGGGATGCCGGTGACCTCCTCGAGGTGGCGTCGCACGGCCTCCGCATAGCGCGGGTCGGCGGTGATGCCGGTGCCGATCGCGGTCGCGCCCATGTTGATCTCGTTGAGCCACGGGATGACCTCGGAGAGCCGGTCGAAGTCCTCGGTCATCGTGTGCGCGAAGCCGGAGAACTCCTGGCCGAGCGTCATCGGCACGGCATCCTGCAGCTGCGTGCGGCCGACCTTGAGGATGTTCGCGAACTCCCGACCCTTCGCGGCGAACGCCTCGGTGAGCAGCTGGTGCTCCTCGAGCAGGCTCTGGATGCCGAACACCATCGCGAGCTTGATCGCCGTCGGGTAGACGTCGTTCGTCGACTGGGAGCGGTTCACGTCGTCGATCGGGCTGAGGTACTGGTACTCGCCGAACCCGTGCCCCATCGCGAGCAGGCCGGCGTTCGCGATCACCTCGTTGGTGTTCATGTTGGTGCTCGTGCCGGCCCCGCCCTGGATCACCCCGACGACGAACTGGTCGTGCAGCTCCCCGGCGACGATGCGCGCGCAGACCGCGTCGATGACGTCGGCCTTCGCCGGCTCGAGCACGCCGATCTCCTTGTTCGCCCGCGCCGACGCCTGCTTCACGTAGGCGAGCGCGCGGATCAGCGCGGGGTAGTTCCAGATCGCGCGACGCGAGATCGGGAAGTTGACGAGCGCCCGGGCGGTGTGGATGCCCCAGTAGACGTCGGCGGGGATCTCCATCGAGCCCAGCGAGTCCTTCTCGGTGCGGGTGGGTCCGTCTCCGGCGAGGACCTTCGAGGCCGGTTCGGGTCCGTTGGTCCGCGGGACGGGCGTCGATGCCTGCATGTCGCCAGCCTAGGCGGGCGTTCCCGGGAGCGTCAGTGGAAGAACGGGACGATCAGCCAGATGCCGAACAGCGCGATCGCCCCGCACAGCACGTAGAGCACGACCGCCAGGACCCGTCGCCAGGCGAGGTCGGAGTCGCCGATGCGGAGGCCGAGCGAGAACAGCCCGACGATCGCGCACGCGCCGACGAGCGCGACGACGACCACCGTCACGAAGGCGAGCCAGTCGATCGTCATGCGCTCACCTTCCCGCCGGTGCCCTTCGCACCCTTCTTGACCTTCGGCCGCACGAACTGACCGGGCTGCGGCTGGTGGAAGGTGCGGTGCGTCACCCGGTTGCGACGCGACCACAGGTAGATCGCGACGATCACGACGACGGCGACGACGACATCCAGGATCACGCCCCAGGTGCCGAGCCCGGCGAGGAGGGCGGCACCGGCCGCGAGCATCCCGGACGCGGGGATCGTGATGAGCCAGCCGATCGCGATCTTGCCGGCCGTGCCCCACTTGACCTTCGCGCCCGTGCGGCCGAGGCCGGTGCCGATGACCGAGCCGGAGGCGACCTGGGTGGTCGAGAGGGCGAAGCCGAGGTGGCTCGAGGCGAGGATCGTCGCCGTCGTCGACGCCTCGGCGGCGAAGCCCTGGGCGGGCTCGATGTCGGTGAGGTCCTTGCCGATCGTCTTGATGATGCGCCAGCCGCCCGCGTAGGTTCCCGCGGCGATCGCGACGGCGCACGCGGCGATCACCCAGAACGGCGGATGCGCGTCGACGTCGAGGAACCCGGCCGCGATGAGCGTGAGGGTGATGACGCCCATCGTCTTCTGCGCGTCGTTGGTGCCGTGCGCGAGCGAGACGAGCGACGAGGTGAAGACCTGGCCGATCTTGAACCTGTCGCGCACCCGCTTCTTGGTGATCGCGTAGGCGATCTTCGTGGCGAGGAAGGCGACGGTCATCGCGGTGAGCGGCGCGAGCACCGCCGGGATGAGCACCTTCGAGACGAGCACTCCCCCGTCGATCGCCCCGGTGCCGGCGCCGACGATCGCCGCGCCGATCAAGCCGCCGAAGAGTGCGTGGCTCGACGACGACGGGAGTCCGAGCAGCCAGGTCAGGAGGTTCCAGACGATCGCGCCGATCAGGCCGGCGAGGATGAGCTGCGGCGTGATCTGCACGCCCGACTCGCCCTCCCTGATGAGGCCGCCGGAGATCGTGCGGGCCACCTCGGTGCTGAGGAACGCCCCGACGAGGTTGAGCACGGCGGCGATCCCGACGGCGACCCGGGGCTTCAATGCCCCGGTCGCGATGGGAGTCGCCATGGCGTTCGCCGTGTCGTGAAAGCCGTTCGTGAAGTCGAACAGGAGCGCGAGGCCGATCACGAGAACGACCAGAAGTGTGAGGTCCACCGCGGACGAGTCTGGCACGCCGGGGGTCGAGCCGTTTACCTCCCGTTCACCTGCGCGCGGCTAGAGGTGCGAGATCGTGAAAGCGGTCAGGAACCCGAGGGTCGCGAGCAGTCCGGTGATCTTCGCATCCCGCGCGAAAGCGGTCGGGATCATCGTGTTGCAGACCATCGCGAGGATGCCCCCGGCCGCGATCGTCGTGATGAACGCGATGAGTTCCACCGGCGCATCGCGCAGCAGCAGGAAGCCGAGCAGCGCCGCCGCGCCGGAGACGGCGACCACGGCGCCCCAGACGCCGAAGACGTAGCGGCCGCTGCGACCGGCCTCCTTCATCCCCGCGCTGCTCGAGAGCCCTTCCGGCAGGTTCGAGATCGCGATGGCCAGCACGATCGGCAGGCTCAGTCCGCCGGTCGCCGCAACGCTCGTGCCGAGCACGACCGACTCCGGGATGCCGTCGACGAGCGCGCCGATCAGCAGCGCGGTGCCGCTCGGCTCGTCGCCGGTCCCGGCGCGGCGGGACCGGGCGTCGACCAGCCAGTCGGCCCCGACGTAGATGAGCGCACCGAGGGCGAAGCCGAGCACGGTCGGCCCGAGGCCGCCGTCCGCGTGAGCCTCCTCGACCAGTTCGTAGGCGAGCGCCGAGATGAGCACCCCGGCGCCGAACGCCATCACCCCGGCGACCACCCCGGGCGGCACCCGCACGAGCCATGCGATCGTCGCGCCGACGAGCAGCATCGACCCCGCGATGACACCGCTCCCGGCCGCGGTGAGAGCCCCTGAAAGCGCGTCCATGTCGTCAGTGTGTCAGGCGCCAGGACCTCGCGCGCGGCGGGCCGCGAAGGGGTGCGACCCGAAGGGGGAGCCCCCGAAACGGGGAATGTGCACGTCCTGACCGTCGGCCTAGTGTCGGCAGCAGCCGCGAGCGGGGGTTCGCGTCGGACAGGATCGGAATCCAATGCACTCGTCGCGCGTGCTGGGCGTGGTCGCGCTGGTCGCGATCCTCGTCGCCGCCGTCAGCTTCGCGGTCGTCGACGTCACCATCGCCGACGGCTGCGCGAACGGCCCGTGCAACGCCGGCATCCCGATCGTCGCCATCACGTTCGCCGCGCTCGGCGGGCTCGCCGCGCTCGTGAGCGTCATCCCGGCCGTCAGCTGGATGGTCGAAGCCATCCGCACGGCCCGGCACGCGAGCCACGAGGACGACGAAGCGCTCGCCCGTGCCGCGCGCGTGCGCCGTCCGACGCTCTCCGACGAGGACGTCTGATGCCACCCGTCACTCCGGGAGCGCACTGCCTCGGCATCGGCTGCGATCACGACACCGTGCGCGCGGACCTCGGGCGGGACGAGGGCGCGCCCGCGACCTCGCCGCGGCCCCCGCGCCGCTCGCCCTCCCGGCGCGCGGGCCGGAACGACGAACGACGGGCGGCACGTCGCGCCCTCATGCTCGACGCGATCCGGGCGGCCTAGTCCGCGACGGGTTCGAACACGTACGGGGTCGTCGTCGTGAGCGCGACGAAACCCAGGCGTTCCAGGATCGGCCGGCTCATGTCGGAGGCGTCGACCTGCAGGTAGGCGTACCCGGCGTCCCGGGCGAGCGCCGCCCGGCGGGCGACGAGCGCGCGGTAGATGCCCCGGCCCCGGTACGCCTCGAGAGTCGAGCCGCCCCACAGCGACGCGAACTCGGTGCCGTCGCGCAGCACGAGCCACGCCGCCGACACCAGCCGCCCGTCGGCTTCGGCGACGAAGACCCGGAACCCGTCGGGACCGACGCGGGCGGCCCGGTCCCGCAGGTCGTCGGCGAGCCAGCTCCAGTCGTCGGCCCAGACCTCGGACTGCAGCGCCCCGATCGCGACGAAGTCGTCGAGCGCCGCGGTCTCGCGGATCGTGACGCCGTCGACATCCGCCGGGTGCCCGCTCAATGCCGCGACCGGGCCGACGACGACGGTCTCGCGCTCCTCGGCGACGAAGCCCGCGGCCTCGAGCCGGGCGGTCAGGTCGGCGGGCTCGTCGTAGGCGTAGGTCTTCCACTCGACCCGGGTGCCCCGGGCCGCGAAGTGGTCGCGCTGCCGGGCGATGAGTGCGTCGAGGTCGGCGCCGCGCAACCCCGTGTCGCTCGGGGTCGCGATGAAGCCGCCGTGCGGATACTCGACCCGCACGACCGGCCCGTCGCGCTCGGCCGGCGCCCCGTCGAAGTCGTCGCGCGCGCGGGCGGCGTCGAACCGGGTGAGTAGGTCGGCAGGCTGCGCAGCGGGCGTGTCGAGGTCGGTCACGAACAGCGAACCTAGCCGTCGAGGCGCCCCACTGCGAGCACGCGGACGACCGCGACGCCCTCCTCGGCCGAGGCGGCGAGGTCGACCTCCGCGGTGATCCCCCAGTCGTGGTGCCCGGCGGGGTCGTCGAGGATCTGCCGCACGACCCAGCGGTCGGGCTCCTCCTCGATGACGAGCCGCGCGGTGCTGCGGGCATCCGGGCCGGTGCCGATCGCGTCGTGCTCGGCGAAGTAGGCGTCGAGCGCCGCCGGCCAGTCGACGCCGGGATCGAGGGCGACGAGTTCGTCGTCGCGCTGGAGCGCCGCCGCCTGCACCCGCCGCCAGAGGGCGTTGCGCACGAGCACGAGGAACGCGCGGCGGTTGGTGACGACCGAGGTCGGTGCCGGCGGCAGCACGGGAGCCTCTCCCGGGAGGGCGGCCGGGTTCTGCAGCGCCGTCCACTCGTCGAGCAGGCTCGAGTCGACCTGGCGCACGAGTTCGCCGAGCCACTCGATCAGATCGTGCAGCTCCTCGGTCTTCGCCTCGTCGGGGATGGTCTGCCGGGCCGCACGATAGGCGTCGGACAGGTAGCGCAGCACGAGCCCTTCGCTGCGGCCGAGCTGGTAGAACGCGACGTAGTCCGAGAACGACATCGCCCGCTCGTACAGGTCGCGCACGACCGACTTCGGCGAGAGCTCGAAGTCGCGCACCCAGGGCTGCGACGAGGCGAACGTCTCGAAGGTCTGCTCGAGCAGCTCCTCGAGCGGCTTCGGCCAGGTCACCGCCTCGAGCAGCTCCATGCGCTCGTCGTACTCGATCCCGTCGGCCTTCATCGCGGCGACCGCCTCGCCGCGGGCCTTGAACTGCTGCTGCGACAGGATCGGCCGCGGGTCGTCGAGGGTCGCCTCGAGGATGCTGATCATGTCGAGCGCGTACGTGGGCTGCTCGGGGTCGAGCAGTTCGAAGGCGGCGAGCGCGAACGGCGACAGCGGCTGGTTGAGCGCGAAGTTCGGCTGCAGATCGATCGTCAGGCGGATGCGGGGCTTCTTCCCCGGCGAGGTGTCGAACCCGCCCCCGGTCTGCTCGACCACACCGCCGAGGCGGAGCGTGCGGTAGATGCCGAGGGCGCGGCGGGCGAGTTCGCGCTGCCGCGCCGGCGGCTCGTGGTTGTCGAACACGAGGGCGCGGACATCCTCGAACGGGTCGCCTCCCTCCCGGCCGATCACGTTGATGAGCATCGCCGCGGTGATCTGCATCGACGAGGTGAGCGTCTCGGGCTCGGCGGCGATCAGCCGGTCGAACGACGCCTCGCCCCACGAGACGAAGCCCTCGGGAGCGCGCTTCTTCGGGCCGCCCTTGCTCTGCTTGCCGCCTGCCTTGGCCTTCGCCTCCGCCTTCTTCGCGGCGAGCACGTTCTCGATCTCGTGCTCGGGCGCCTCGGCGACGACATCGCCCGCGACGTCGTGCCCGGCCCGACCCGCCCGGCCCGCGATCTGGTGGAACTCCCGGGCCGAGAGCTGGCGCATCTTGACGCCGTCGAACTTGGTGAGCGCCGTGAGCAGCACGGTGCGGATCGGCACGTTGATGCCGACCCCCAGGGTGTCGGTGCCGCAGATGACGCGCAGCATCCCGAGCTGGGCGAGCTGCTCGACGAGACGGCGGTACTTCGGCAGCATCCCGGCGTGGTGGACGCCGATGCCCGCGCGCACCAGCTTCGACAAGGTCGCGCCGAAGCCCGGCGAGAACCGGAAGCCGCCGATCTCCTCGGCGATCCGGTCGCGCTGCTCGCGGCTGGCGACCCGCGCCGACAGCAGGGCCTGCGCCCGCTCGACCGCCGCGGCCTGCGCGAAATGCACGATGTAGACCGGGGCGAGCCGCTCCTCCAGGAGCGACTCGACGGTCTCGTGCACGGGGGTCGAGACGTAGCGGTAGTGCAGCGGCACGGGTCGCTCGACGCCCGTGACGTGCGCGACCTCGCGGTCGGTGCGCCGCTCGAGGTCGGCGGAGAGATCGGTCAAATCACCGAGGGTCGCCGACATGAGCACGAACTGGGCGCGGTTCAGCAGCAGGAGCGGAACCTGCCAGGCCCAGCCGCGCTGCGGGTCGGCGTAGAAGTGGAACTCGTCGGCGATGACGACATCCACATCCGCCGCGGCCCCCTGTCGCAGGGCGAGGTTCGCGAGGATCTCGGCCGTGCAGCAGACGATGGGGGCATCCGGGTTGACGCTCGAATCGCCCGTCACCATCCCCACGTTCTCGGCCCCGAACACCTCGACGAGGGCGAAGAACTTCTCGCTCACGAGCGCCTTGAGCGGCGCCGTGTAGAACGAGCGCCGGCCCTGCGCGAGGGCGGCGGCGTGCGCGGCGATCGCGACGAGCGACTTGCCGGTACCGGTCGGGGTGGAGAGCACGAGGTGCTTCTCGAGCACGAGCTCGAGCACCGCCTCCTCCTGGGCGGGGTACAGCCGCAGCCCCCGGCCACGCGCCCAGTCGTCGAACGCCTCGACGAAGGCATCCGGGTCCCACGGCGCCGGCAGCGCGGCGACGAGAGCCGTCGTCGGCGCTGCGGAAGGGGACGGCATGAGACGAGTCTGCCCTGCCGAGCGGTGCCCCCATCACGGGGTAGACGGGACGGGTACCCCGAAACGAGGCCGCGGCTTAGAATCAACTGGGAATCCTGTGCTCGACAGGGTCGTGGGGCGTGAGGAGTGCAGTCGTGGCCGACGACGACGTCCGCGTTCCCGCGGGCTGGTACCCCGATCCGCTCGGGCTCCCCCAGCTGCGCTGGTGGGACAACCACTCCTGGACCGAGCACACCTCGGATGCCCGCCAGCCCGTGATCCCCGAGACCGTGACCACGCAGACCGTCGGCGCGCAGACC
>CAZPJC010000079.1:0-10427 GCA_964586645.1 uncultured Schumannella sp. | reverse complement strand
ACGTCGACCTCGTGGAAGCTGAGCCCCTCGGCATCCCCGTAGTTGCGCTCGACGAAAGCGGCCCGGAGCTCGGGCTCGGCGAGTCCCAGTTCGCGCGCGATGATCTCCGCGGTCTCGCGGGCCCGCGAGAGCGGACTGGCGACGACACGGGTGATCGGCCGCCGGGTGAGCAGGGAGCCGGTCAGGCGCGCCTGCTCGCGCCCGGTGTCGTTGAGCGGGATGTCGGTGAGCCCCTGGATGCGCCGTGCGCGGTTCCAGTCGGTCTCGCCGTGACGGACGAGGTAGAGATCGGTCATCGCGCCTCCGAGCTTAGGAGGCGAGCCGTTCCTGGAGCGCCACGAGCACCTCGGACGTGCCGGCGTCGATCTTGAGCGTCGCCCGCGGGTCGCCCTTGGTGATGCCGCGATTGACGATCACGATCGGCAGGCGCCGCTTGATCGCCTGTTCGAGCAACCGGATCCCCGAGTTCACGACGAGCGACGACCCCGCGACGACGAGCGCCTCGGCCGACCTGATGATCGCCGAGCCCTGCGTGAACTTCGTCGTCGGCACGAACTCGCCGAAGAACACGACGTCGGGCTTGAGCATGCCGCCGCACACCGTGCAGTCGGGAACGACCATCTCGTCGACCGCGTCGATGTCGACGTCGCCGTCGGGGTTGAGCCGGATCTGTTCGGGTTCGGCGAGCCAGGGGTTCTCGCTCGTCATCCGCGCGGCGATGTCCTCACGGGCGAAGAACTGCCCGCAGGAGAGGCAGCGCACCCGGTCGATCGAGCCGTGCACGTCGACGACGTGCCGCGACCCCGCCTGCAGGTGGAGGCCGTCGACGTTCTGGGTGATGACGCCGTTGACGACGCCCGCGATCTCCAGGTCGGCGAGCGCCCGGTGCCCCGCGTTCGGAGCCGCGGAGGCGAAGTGCCGCCAGCCGAGATGGCTGCCGGCCCAGTAGCGCTGGCGGGCCCGGGTGTCGGTGAGAAAGGTCTGGAAGGTCATCGGCCGGCGCACGGGAGCGCCCTGGCCGCGATAGTCCGGGATGCCCGAGTCGGTGCTCATCCCGGCACCGGTGAGCACCGCGACACGCCGTCCGGCGAGCAGCGCCTCGGCCCGGTCGACGAGCGGTTCGAGCGCGGGATCCAGCGGCGCCAGCGTCGGAATCGACATCGCACGCTCCTTCCCGTCACGTCCTACTCCCGAGGCTAGAACGCGAAGGTTGCGAGAATGTTTCCGCCATGCACCTCATTCCGGTCACCGACCCTTCCGACCCCGCCCTGCGCGACTACACCGAACTGACGGATGTCGTCCGCCGCCGGCTGCGCGAACCCGCCGAGGGCATCTATCTCGCCGAGTCGGTGAAGGTCATCGAGCGGGCCTTCGCGGCCGGCCACCGGCCGCGCTCGGTGCTCGTGCTCGAGAAGTGGCTCCCCGAGATCGAGCCGCTGTTCGAGCCCTGGGACGTGCCGGTCTACGTCGGCGGCTCCGAGGTGCTCGAAGCGGTGACCGGATTCGTCATGCACCGCGGCGCCCTGGCCTCGATGCACCGTCCCGAACTGCCCGAGGTCGCCGACCTGCTGCGCGACGCGCGCCGGGTCGTCGTGCTCGAGGACATCGTCGACCACACCAACGTGGGGGCGATCTTCCGCGCGGTCGCCGGGATGGGGGCGGATGCCGTGCTCGTCACGCCGCGCTGCGCCGACCCGCTCTACCGCCGGTCGGTCCGCGTCAGCATGGGCGCCGCCCTCCAGGTGCCGTGGACGCGGCTGGGGGAGTGGGACGAGGCCGCCCCGCAGTTGCATGCCGCGGGATTCGAGATCGCCGCCCTCGCCCTCGACGACGCCGCCGTCGACCTCGCCGACTTCGCCCGGAATCCACCGCCCCGCGTCGCCCTCGTGCTCGGCACGGAGGGCGACGGGCTCAGCCGGGATGCGCTGGCCGCGGCCGACACGATCGTCACGATCCCGATGGATCACGGCGTCGACTCGCTCAACGTCGCCGCCGCGGCCGCGGTCGCGCTCTGGTCGCTGCGCACGTCGGGCCCCTCCGGCGGCGCGTGACCGCGCACCAGGGTCGGGCCATGACGGCGACGACGACGCAAGGTGCTGGCAAGGGACCGAGTTCCTCCGGCAAAGGATCGGCGAAAGGGCAACTCGGGCTCTTCGGATCCACCATCATGGGCCTCGCCTCGACCGCCCCCGTGTACTCGCTCGTGGCTACCTCCGACCCGGTCGCAGCTAGCTGACCCGGCGGCGCCTCAGCCTTCACGATCCGCCGACCGTTTAGGGTCGACGGGTGCCACCGAGTCGACAGCTGACCCGCCGCCAGATCTACCGGCGCCGGCGCCTCGCGGTCGGCGGCGGCATCCTCGTCGTCCTCACGACGCTCGTCTACCTGCCGCTCACGCTGCTCGCCCCGCTGCAGGCCGCCGCGGTCACGGTCACGACGCCCGAGGAGCCGACCCCGGCAGTCCCCGCGCTCGCGTTCCCCGGGTACGGGGCGAGCGCAATCGGCGCGGTCGGTTACCCCGGCGTGCTCGCGCAGAGCGGGTCGACGGACGCTCTGCCGATGGCGAGCATCTCGAAGATCATCACCGCCCTCGTCGTGCTCGAGGCGCACCCGCTCGCCGTCGGGGAAGCCGGACCGACCGCGACGATGACCGCCGCCGACGCCGCTCTGTACGGCACCTACCTCGCACAGAACGGCACGGTGTCGAACGTGCGGGCCGGGATGACCTTCACCGAGCGCGAACTGCTGGAACTGACCCTCATCAAGTCGGCGAACAACTACACGATGAGCCTCGCGCTCTGGGCGTTCGGGTCGAACGACGCCTACGTCGTCGCCGCCCGTGCCTGGCTGGCCGCGCACGGACTCGACCGGATCGTCGTCAACGAACCGACCGGCATCGACCGGGCGAACGTCGCCCCCGTCGATGAGCTCATCGAACTCGGCAAGATCGCGCTCGAGCATCCGGTGATCGCCGAGATCGTGTCGACGAAGGCGGCGACGGTGCCGCAGGTCGGGGTGATCCCGAACACGAACGAGCTTCTCGGCATCAGCGGCGTCGACGGGATCAAGACCGGCACTCTCGACGACTTCGGGGCGAATCTGCTCTTCTCGGCCGACTACACCGTGGGAGAGTCGACGATCACGGTCGTGGGCGTCGTGCTGGGCGGTCCGAACCACGACCAGATCGACGCCGACATCGTGAACCTGCTGGCGAGCACCGTCGCGAACTTCACCGAGGTCGAGGTCGCCGCCGACGCCGAGGCGTTCGCGAGCTACGCCGCGATCTGGGGCGAGTCGGTGACGGCCGTCGCGGCCGGACGCGTGACCCTGCTCACCTGGGCGGGCGCCCCGGTCGAGGTCGAAGTCGAGACCGAGGACGTGCGCACCGGCACAGCCGGCGAGGACGTCGGGGACATCCGGTTCACGTCGGGGCCGAAGTCGGCGACGATCGACCTCGAACTCTCCGCCGACCTCGACGACCCCGGTCCGTGGTGGCGGCTCACCCACCCGGCCGAACTCTTCTAGCGCTCGAAGCCGGGGCGCTTCGGCTGCACCCCGTCGCCCGAGGACTGGTGGCGGATGCGCCGCAGGATCCACGGGGCGAAGTACTCCCGCGCCCAGCCGATGTCCTCGATGCGCGCCTGCCGCCACGGCCGCTTCGGCAGCGGATCGGCTTCGAACGGCTCGAGGTCGTGCGGCACGTTGAGCGCGTCGAGAACCATGCGCGCGATCGTCTGGTGGCCGACGGGCGAGAAGTGCAGGCGATCGGGCGCCCACATCCGCGGGTCGGCGAGTTCCCGCAGAGCCCACATGTCGGCGACGATCGCGTCGTGGCGCTTCGCGACGGTGTGCAGGTTCTCGTTGTAGATCGCGACCTTGCCGCGGATCCGGCCGAGCACCGGGGTGCCGCCGATGTCGGGACCGTTGAACATCACGACGGTCGCCCCGTCCCGTCGCAGGCGCGCGATGCCGCCGTCGAGCCGGGAGGCGACCTCGTCGGGGTCGGTGCCGGGACGGATGATGTCGTTGCCGCCGGCCGAGATCGAGATCAGGTCGGGCCGCAGCTCGAGTGCGGCATCCACCTGCTCGTCGAGGATCTGCTGCAGCAGCCGTCCGCGGATGGCGAGGTTGGCGTACGCGAAATCGTGGGCCTGGGCATCGAGCACCTCCGCGACCCGGTCTGCCCAGCCGCGGTGGCCGCCGGGAGAGGCGGGTTCGGGATCGCCGATGCCCTCGGTGAAGGAGTCGCCGATCGCGACGTAGCGCGACCAGGGATGACGGTCGGTCATGACTCCAGATTGCCACGAGGATGCGTCACTTCCATGCTTCTCGCCCCGCGTCAAGACCCCAGAGCGTTTCCGCCCGGGGTGGTTTGCTGTCCTCCGTAGGCGAGACCCGCCTCGCTCAAGAAAGTAGGTTCACCGTGGGAATTCTGGGATGGATCGTCCTCGGCCTCATCGCCGGCGCGATCGCCAAGGCGATCCTGCCGGGTCGTCAGGGCGGTGGCTGGATCGCAACGCTGATCCTCGGCGTCGTCGGTGCACTGCTCGGTGGTTTCATCGGCAGCGCGATCTTCGGCATCGGCCTGGAGAACTTCTGGTCGCTGCAGACCTGGATCGTCGCGATCGTCGGCGCGATCATCGTGCTGCTGATCTACGGCCTCGTCACGCGCGGCAGTCGCTCGCGCGCCTGACGCGCCAGCTTCACCCGGAGGCCCGGCACCGCGAGGTGCTGGGCCTCCGTCGTTCCTGGTGGTTGACTGAGTCCGGGCTGAATCGCGGCCCCAGAGCACGGAGGTCACCATGAGCTTCATCCCCTTCCTCATCCTCGGCCTCATCGCGGCCGTCATCGCGAAGCTGATCCTGCGGCAGAAGCACGGCTGGATCGTCACGATCCTCCTCGGCCTCGCCGGCGCGGCCCTCGGCGGCTGGATCGGCGGGATGATCACCGGCGAGGACATCTACGGCGTCAACGGGTTCTTCTCGATCGTCTCCTGGCTGTACGCGATCGGCGGCGCCGTGATCGTGCTGCTGATCTTCGGCCTGCTGACCCGCAACCGCCGCAAGGCCTGAACACCTCCGATCGGGGCCCCGGGGCGACGATGCCGGGGCCCCGACGCATGTCCGGAGCCGGTGACAGGATGGCGGCGTGAGCAAACAGGACGGCAGCGGCCGCCAGGTCACGGCGGCCTCCGCGGTCGACGACCTCACCGCGCACATCCTGCACGTCGACATGGACGCGTTCTTCGCCTCGGTCGAGCTGCTCGAGCATCCCGAGCTGGTCGGCAAGCCCGTCATCGTGGGGCATCCGTCGCTGCGCTCGGTCGTGACCGCCGCGACTTACGAGGCGCGACGGTTCGGGGTCAACTCGGCCATGCCGATGGCGGTCGCGATGCGCAAGTGCCCCCAGGCGATCGTGCTCGAACCGCATTACGACCGCTATCAGAAGTACTCGGCGATCGTCATGGACCTCTTCCGCGACGTCACGCCGCACGTCGAAGTGCTCGGCATCGACGAGGCCTTCCTCGACGTCGCGAGCGCTCGTCGCCTGATGGGCACCCCGTGGCAGATCGGCACGCGCATCCGCGAGAGGGTCTTCGCCGAGACCGGGCTGCGCTGCTCGGTCGGCGCGGCGTCGACGAAGTACGTCGCGAAGCTCGCCTCGAGCCGCTCGAAGCCCGACGGGTTGCTCGTCGTGCCGCACGCCGACACCCTCGCGTTCCTTCATCCGCAGCCGATCTCCGCGCTCTGGGGGGTCGGGGTGAAGACCGGAGAGAAGCTGGAGCGTCTCGGCCTCCGCACCGTCGGCGACGTCGCCGCCATCCCGCTCGACGCGCTCACCCGCGCGGTCGGCCCGGCTTCGGCGGCCCACCTGCATGCGCTGGCCTGGGCACGCGACCCACGGGTCGTCGTGACCGAGCACACCGAGAAGAGCATCGGGCACGAGCGCACGTTCGAGAGGAACCTGGTCGGCATCGGGGACCTCGAGAAGGAGATGCTGCGCCTCTCGAACGCGGTCGGGGTGCGGCTGAGACGCGGGGGCGTGCAGGCCCGCACGATCTCGCTGAAACTGCGATTCGGCGACTTCTCGACGATCACCCGGTCGCGCACGCTCGCCGACCCGACCGACCTCGGCCGGCGGATCTATGAGGAGGCGCGGTCGCTCTACGCCGAATCCGGCCGCACGGGCGAGCCGATCCGCCTGCTCGGCGTGCGCGGCGAGCAGCTCACCGGCCGGGTGAGCGACCAGGGCCTATGGGACGATGACGGCGACTGGCGGGAGGCCGAGCAGACGCTCGACGCCATCACTGCCAAGTTCGGCCGGAGCCTCGTCCGTCCCGCAACGCTGCTCGGTGACGATCCCGACCGGCGGATGCCGATGCGCGGCGCCGACTAGCTGCGGATGAGGAAGACGGGGAAGCCGGACGCCACCGCCCGCACCTCGTCGTCGGACGACGTCACCGAGAGCCCCTCGAAGAACGCGCCGACCTCCCACGCCCAGACCCGCAGGTACTCGCGGATGATCGGCAGCTTCTCGGCGTCGGCGACCTCGGTCACCGCGATCTCCTCGCGGCGCCGCCCGCGCAGCAGCGCCGCCGCTCCGGTGACCCGGATGTTGCGCACCCACTCGGTCTCCCCGCGCGGCGCCAGCAGGTAGCGCTGCCCGCCGAGAGGCAGCGGGTTGACCGGGGTGCGACGCGGTTCGCCGCTGCGCCGGCCGGTGACTTCGAGGATCGCAGCCCCGGCGAGGTTCACCCCGCGGCGCACGAGCCAGCCGACGAGCGGGTTGAACACCCGATTGGTGAAGCCGCCTGGCTTCAGATACCGCCGCGGCTGATCGGTCATGAGTCGAACCTAGGCGAGCTGGGCGACCTGTCGGTGCGAGCGGGTAACGTCTTCTCAAGTGAGCGAGTCGTCCGAAGGCCCCGTCTTCCGGGCAACCGCGGCCGCCGAGCACCTCTCGCCGAGCTTCCCGGAGCGGGCCGCCCGCGGCACCGTCGCGAAACTCCGGGCCTGGCAGGAGGAGGCCCTCGCCGAGTACCACCGGCGCGAGGCCCGCGACTTCCTCGTCTCCGCCACCCCGGGTGCGGGCAAGACCGCGTTCGCGCTCCGCCTCGCCTCCGAGCTGCTCCAGGCCCGGGTCATCGACCGGGTCACCGTCGTCGCTCCGACCGAGCACCTCAAGAACCAGTGGGCGGATGCCGCGCACCGCGCCGGCATCCGACTCGATCCGCGGTTCAGCAACAAGCACTCGCGGGAATCCCGGCCGTTCCACGGGGTCGCCGTCACGTACGCGCAGGTCGCCGTGCGGCCGTCGCTGCACAAGGCGCTCACCGAGTCGAAGCGCTCGCTCGTCATCCTCGACGAGGTGCACCACGGCGGCGACACGCTCTCCTGGGGGGACGCGATCCGCGAGGCCTTTGAGGGCGCGACCCGGCGGCTGTCGCTGACCGGCACCCCGTTCCGGTCCGACACGGCTCCGATCCCGTTCGTCGGGTATCTGCGCGACGAACGGGGCGTGCGCCTGTCACAGACCGACTACGCGTACGGCTACGGGCGGGCTCTCGCCGACGGCATCGTGCGGCCCGTCGTCTTCCTCTCCTACGCGGGGTCGATGCGCTGGCGCACCCGGCAGGGCGAGGAGATGGAGGCGTCGCTCGGCCAGGCCGACACCGCCGACGTCACCGCGCAGGCGTGGCGCGCCGCGCTCGACCCCGGGGGCGACTGGATCCCCGCGGTGCTCGCGGCGGCCGATCGGCGCCTCTCCGAGGTGCGGCGCGACGTGCCGGATGCCGGCGGCCTGGTGATCGCGACCGACCACGTCACCGCGCGGGCCTACGCCACGATCCTGACCGGCATCACCGGGCACGAGCCGATCGTCGTGCTCAGCGACGAGGCGGGCGGCAGCGAGAAGATCCAGCAGTTCGCCGACGGCACGCAGCGCTGGATGGTCGCGGTGCGGATGGTCTCCGAGGGCGTCGACGTGCCACGCCTCATGGTCGGCGTCTACGCCACCAGCTCCTCGACGCCGCTGTTCTTCGCCCAGGCCGTCGGGCGCTTCGTGCGCACCAGGCGCCGGGGCGAACTGGCCTCGATCTTCGTGCCCAGCGTCCCCGTGCTGCTCACCCTCGCCGCCGAACTCGAGCGCGAGCGCGACCACGCCCTCGACCGGGTCCGCGACGCCGACGAACTGCTCGACGACGAGAGCCTCGAGCGGGCGCAGGAACGCGAGGCGGCGTCGGCCGAGCTGCTCGACGAGTTCGAATGGCAGGTGCTCGGCTCGGTCGCGACCTTCGAGAAGGTGCTCTACGACGGCCAGGACTTCGGCACACTGGCCGAGCCGGGCAGCGCGGAGGAGTGGGAGTTCATCGGCCTCCCCGGCATCCTCGAGCCCGAAGACGTCAGCCGCCTGCTCAAACTGCGGCAGGCGCGCCAGCAGCGTCGGGGCGTGGAACGCTCCCGTGAGGAGCCCGAGCGCGAGGCCCCGGTCGCCCTGCACCGCACCCTGGCCGAGCAGCGGAAGCTGCTCAACAGCCTCGTCTCGATCTGGGCGCGCACGACGGGCGACACGCACGCGCAGGTGCACGCCGAGGTGCGCCGGATGGGCGGCGGTCCCGAGGTGTCACGCGCGACCGTCGCGCAGCTGCAGGCGCGCATCGACATCCTGCGGAAGCGCGTCAACGGCCGCTGAGATCCCGGGGACGTGAGGCGGCTCGACGCGGGATGATGAGCCATGACGACCGCACCGACCACCTACTCCGTGACCGCTCACGTCTCCGCACCCGGGCGCGCCTCGGTCGATGTCGCGCGCGACGTCGTCGCCCTCGACGCGGGGTGGGCGACCGAACCCTCCGGCCATCCCGGACCGGCGGACTTGCTCGCTGCGGCGTTCGCGGCCTGCCTGGTGAAGAACCTGGAGCGATCGGGACAGCTCCTCGGCTTCCGCTACGAGAGCGCCGAGGTGACGGTCACGGCGCGGCGCCAGGATGCGCCGCCGAGATTCGTCGAGGTCGCGTACGACCTCGTGATCGTCACCGACGAAGCCGATCGCCGCGTGGACCTCGTGCATCGCAATCTTCAGAACTACGGGACGGTCTACAACACCCTCGCGGCCGTCTGCGACGTGCACGGCACCGCGAGAGGAGTGCGCCGCGGTGTGATGGACTGAACGCGTGCCCGCCTCTCTCCGCGCCCGGCTGCTGACCGCCGTCGCCGGGCATCCCGACGGACAGGCGCCGTACGTGCTCGAACTCGCCGAGGGCGACGACGCCGGCTACTTCGCCGAGGGCTCCGCGCCGTGGATCGTGCACGCGGGAATGGGCACGTTCGTCGCCGGCATCCGGGCGCTGCTCATGCAGGCGCTGCACCCCGGTGCGATGGCGGGAGTGCACGACTGGTCGCGCTACCGCGAGGATCCCCTCGGCCGGCTCTCGGGCACCGTGCGCTGGATCGTCGTGCTGACCTTCGGGTCGACCGCGCAGGCCGATCGCGAGACCGCGCGCGTCGGCCGCTTCCACGCGCGGGTCGCGGGCGAGTACACCGCGGGCGACGGATCGCCTCGCGGCTACTCGGCGACCGACGGCGCCCTCGTCGACTGGGTGCACACGACCTTCGCCGACGCGTTCCTGACCTGTCACGAGACCTGGGGCGAGGACATCCCCGGCGGGGCCGACGCCTACGTGAGCGACTGGGCGATCGCCGGGCGGCTGATGGGGGTCGACGACCCGCCGACGACGGCGGCCGGACTGCGTGCCCGCCGCGACGGGTATCTCGCGCGCGGGGAGCTGCGCGGCGACGAGAGGGTCGCCGACGTCGTGCGGTTCCTGAGGCATCCGCCGTTCACCGGGATGCTCGGCCTCGCCTACCGGGTGCTGTTCGCGGCGGCCGTCGCCACCATCCCGGCGCCCTACCGGAGGATGCTCGGGGTGCGCCGGAGCATCCTCCCGGTGCGGGCCCTGACCGGGCTCGCCCTCCGGCTCGCGCAGCGCGCGCTCGGGTCGGGCCCGCGCGCGCAGGACTTCGCCCGGATGCGATTGCGCCGACTCGAGGCGGCCGCCTCATCCGGCTCGGCTCAGAGGGAGTAGGCCGGCCCCGTCGGGGCCGGAGGCTGGGCGGCCTTCTCGTAGCGGCGGAGCTCGGCCTCCGCCTGCGCGGCCATCCCGCGCAGCGCTTCGAGCGACACCGCCTCCCCGGGTCGCGCCCGGGACCCCTGGAGACAGAACGACCCGATGACCGTGCCGTCGGAGGCGTGCAACGGATAGCCGGCGTAGAAGTTCATGTAGGAGAGGTCGATCAGCGGGTTGCCGTCGAACCGGGGGTCCGCCCGCACGTCGGGGATGATCACCGGCGCCCCCGCGGCGACCGTGTACTGGCAGAACGACAGGTCGAGCGGCACGGAGTCGGGCATGACGTCGGTGTTGTTGCCGT
>CAZPJC010000078.1:0-10454 GCA_964586645.1 uncultured Schumannella sp. | reverse complement strand
ACTACGTCGACTCGGAGATCTCGCGCTGCTACGCCAAGGCGCTCTGAACCCGGCGGGAGTACCGTCGGCGTCCTCATGGTCGCCCCCGACCTCGCCGGGCGCGGGCGCTTCCTGCTGAGCTGGATCGAGCAGCAGGCGCCCGCCTGCATCCCCCGGCTGGAGCTCTTCACAGGCGCTCGCAGCGCCCGCAACCTGCGCATCTACACCGGGGCCGGCTACGTGCTCGACGGCGAGTCGGACGGCGTCGCGCACCTGTCGAAGCAGCGGGAATCTTCCGACCCCCTCGCGGGTTCTTAGTTGTCGTGACAACCACTCTGCTCGCCGATGACACGGCGATGGGCGCGGTGACGCTCAACGTCGCCGACCTCGACGGGATGACCGCCTACTACCGGGATGCCGTCGGCCTCCAGGTGCTCTCGGCCGACGGCCCGCGCGTCGTGCTCGGCCGCGGCAGCCGCCCGGTCGTCGTGCTCGAGCACTCCCCCGAGCTGCGACACGCCGCCCTGCACGAGGCGGGACTCTTCCACACCGCGATCGTGTTCGACACCGAGGCCGCGCTCGCCGCCGCCGTCTACTCGGTCGCGCACAAGCACCCGCGCTCGTTCACCGGCTCGAGCGACCACCGGGTCAGCAAGGCGTTCTACTTCGACGACCCCGAAGGCAACGGCGTCGAGCTCTACTGGGACCGCGACCGATCCACCTGGAGCTGGGTGCACGGCACCGTCGAGATGAGCACCCTGTACCTCGACCCGAACGCGTTCCTCCAGGAGCACCTCACCGAGGAGGGCCTCGCCGGACCCGGGTTCGGCGATGCGCGGGTCGGCCACATCCACCTCTCCGTCGGCGACGTCGCCTCGGCCCGGGAGTTCTACGTGAACCGGCTCGGATTCGCCGAGACCCTCGACTACGGCGGGCAGGCGCTCTTCGTCTCGGCGGGCGGCTACCACCACCACATGGCGATGAACACCTGGAACGCCGCGGGCGCCGGGCGGCGGCAACGCACCCTCGGGCTCGGGCGGGTCGACATCGTTCTTCCGGGCGCCGACGACCTCGGCGAACTGCAGGAGCGGATGACCCACTACGGGCTGCAGACCCGGGACACCGGCGAGGCGCTGGAATTCGACGACCCCTGGGCGAACCTCATCCGCGCCACCACCGCGGGTTGAGTGCCGCGCAGCGGTGTATCGAAACCCGCCCCGAGTGACCCGGATTGTGGGTTTCGATACACCCGCGCGATGCGCGGGCGCTCAACCCACGGGGGTCAGAGCACCTTGACCGGCTTGGGGTCGGGGCGCAGACCGACGCGCACCGAGGAGTGGGCGCGGGCGTGCAGCATCGCCGACTCGATGCCGTCGAGCGGATGGATGTCGCCGACGAGTGACGCGAGCGGCGCCGACTCGGGCCGCTCGAGGAACCGCACCGCCTGCAGCAGGTGCTGCGGCGCATAGTTGTGCACGCCGCGGATCGTGAACAGCCGTCGCACGACCTGCTCGGGATCGACCGCGACGGTGGAGGTCGGCGAGACGCTGCCGACGAGCACGAGCACGGCGCCGATGTCGCCCGCGGGGAGCAGCGACTGCACCGCCGAGGGGGCGCCGGAGAGTTCGAGGGCGACGTGGTAGCCCGAGCGTCCGGCGGGGATGCGGCGCAACGCCTGGGCGAGACCGTCCGCCGTCCCGTCGCCGACCGACGCGGCCCCGAACTCCTGCGCCGCCGTCCGGCGCTCGCGATCGGGGTCGGTCGCGACGACGGTGGCCCCTTCGGCCACGGCGGCGGCGACGGCGGTGAGCCCGAGCATCCCGCAGCCGGAGATGGCGACGACGGCGCCCGCGAGCGGCCGGATGGCGCGGGCCGCATCCAGCGCCGCCATCACCGTGGCGGTCGAGCACGACGCGGGCGCGAACAGTTCGGGAACGGCGTCGTCGGCGATCGCGGCGATCGGGGTGCGGGCGCGGAGGTGCACATGGGTCGCGAAGCCGCCCGAGAGCTCCCAGCCGCGGGTCATCCGCGCGTGCCCGTACTTCTGCAGCGAGACGCACTTCTGCGGGATCCCGGCGTGGCAGTAGCGGCAGCGCCCGCAGTCGACGGCGACGCCCCACACGACGCGCTGCCCGATGGCGAGTGCGGTGCCCTCGACGGTGCGCGGCGCGCGACCCGGACCGAGGGCGACGACCCGGCCGACCTGCTCGTGGCCGAGCACGAGCGGCAGCGGGCCGGAGCGGGCGCCGGTCACGGTGTGCACGTCAGAGCCGCACACGGTGGCGAGTTCGACGGCGACGAGGACCTCCCCGTGCGCGAGCACGAGCTCGGGCACGGCGACCGCCTCGAACGGCAATCCGACGCCGCGGAAGACCTGGGCCTCCATCCCGCCGGTCACGTGCACGCCGGTGGCGGCCGGCGCCGAGAGGGTCACGGCAACGCCGCCGGGAGATCGGCGACGCTCGCCAGCACCAGCTCGGCGCCTCCCGCGCGGAGCGTCGCCTCGTCGCGCGAGCCGGTGAGCACGCCGACGACCAGGCCGGCGCCAGCGGCCACGCCGCTCGCGGCATCCGACTCGGTGTCGCCGACGACGACCGTGGCGGCGACCGACGACGTCCGCGTGCGGATCACCGACATCAGCACGAGGTCGGGCGCGGGGCGTCCGCGACCGGCGTCCTCGGGGGTGAGCACGACGTCGGCGAGGTCGGCCCAGCCCAGAGCCTTGAGGATCGCCTTCGCGGTCGAGGCGGAGAACCCGGTCGTGAAGGCGATCTTCAGGCCGCGGTCCTTGAGCGCGCGAATCGTCTCCTCCGCACCGGGGATCTGCTCGCACTGCCCGTCGTCGATCAGCTCGCGGTAGGCCCGCTCGAACTCGCGGTTGATCTCCTGCGCCGTCTGCTCGTCGGCGAAGTGCCGGAACACCTCGATCTTCGACTGGCCCATCGTGTCGCGCACGTGCTGGAGCGCCGCGGCCCGGCCCTCGTCGGTGCGCCTCACGCGATCCCAGGCGCGGGTGAACGCGCCCTCGACGATCCCGTCGTCGGCGACGGTCGTGCCGGCCAGGTCGAGCACGACGAGTTCGTAAGGCGTGGTCATGGCGTTCCTCCAGGGGTCGAGCCGAACAGATCGTCGATCACGGTCGCGGCGAGCCCGGGGCCCGTCGTCATCCCGATGCCGGTGGTCACGCTGACGACGCGGATCCCCTCCGCGGGGGCCGCGATCAGGAAGTCGTCGGGCGCGGTCGCGTAGACGCCCTGCCAGCGCTGGCGGATCCGGATCGGCGCTCCGAAGAGGTCGGCGGAGAGCCGGGCCAGCAGCTCGAACGCCTCCTCGTCCTGGAAGGGCGCGATCGCGGTGCCGCGGTAGTGGGTGTCGCCGACGAGCAGGGTGCCGTCGGGGCGCTCGGTGTACATCTGGTTGACGTCGCGGGCGAACAGCTCGGGATCCTCGCGGGCGTAGCGTTCGCGTACGGCGGCCGCGGCGGAGGTCTCGGCGAATGCGCTGTAGCGCAGCATCGAGGTGCCGGTCAGCAGCGGCAGCCTCAGCCCGACGCCGTCGGCGAGCAGCATGTCGAGGCCGCAGCGCTCGACGCCGTACTGTTCCGCGATCTCGGGGAACAGCTGGTCGACGTCGAAGTTCACGCACACCGCGATCGCGTGGGCCACGATGGCGCCGCGACTCGTGTGCAGCACCTCCGGCTCGACGCCGAGCGCGGTCGTGCGCCAGCGGAACTCCACGCCCTGCGCCTCGAGGTACCGCGCGATCGCGGGGGCCGCCTCCCGGGGGTCGGCCTGCAGATCGGCCGCCCGCCGCATCCCGCCGACGGCGCCGACGACCGGAGCGTGCTCGGTCACCTGGGCGGCGGTCAGCAGCTCCCCGACCCCGGCCTCCTCGAGCACCGCCATCTCGTCGTCGTGACGGGCGACGAGGATCGACCCGGTCTCCCGCAGCCAGAATCCGGCGCGCTCGGCGAGCCGCAGCCAGATCTCGCGGGAGCGTTCGGCGTAGGTCTTGCGCACGCCGGTGTGCACGGACGTGCCGATGTGCCCGAAGTTGCGGACGCTCGCCCCCGTGATCGAAGTCGCCCGGTCGATCACGACGACCCGGAGGCCGCGTTCGACCGCCGCGGCGGCGTGACCGAGGCCGACGATGCCGGCACCCACCACCGCGAGATCGAACCTCTGCTCCCCCGTCATGCGGCCTACTTGAGCGCGCGCCGGATCAGGATCGAGACCGACTCGATGACGACGACCATGAGGATGATCACGAACAGGAACGCCAGCACCTGGTCGAAATGCCGGCCCTGGAGCGCGTTCATCAGCAGGAAGCCGATGCCGCCGCCGCCGACGATGCCGAGGAGGGTCGCGGAGCGCACGTTCTGCTCGAGCAGGTACATCAGGTGACTGACCAGCGACGGCACCGACATCGGCACCGTCGAGGCGAAGAACACCTGAGGGCGGCTGCCGCCGGCTGCCGCGAGAGCACGCTCGGGTCCGTTCGGCACCTCCTCCATCGAGTCGCCGATCAGCTTCCCGAGCAGCCCGACGCCGCCGATGCCGAGGGCGAGCGCCGCCGCCTGGGGACCGAAGCCGGTCGCGATGATGAAGAGGATCGCGACCACCAGGTCGGGGATCGCGCGCACGACCAGGGCGATCCCGCGGAAGGCGTTGCGCACCCAGTGGTTCGGCGCGACGTTGCGCGCCGAGAGCGGCCCGACCACCGCCGAGATGAGCGCCGCCATGAGCGTCGCGGCGAACGCGACGGTGAGCGTCGTCACGACGGCGCCCAGCACGTCGCCGAGGTCGCGGCCGCCGAAGTTCGGCGGCCAGACGGCGCGGTCGAGAGCCTCGTTCGACACCTGGTCGAAGCGCCAGCCCGACACGAGCCGGATGAGGTCGGGCTGGGTGTAGAGGTAGGCGAGCGCGACGGCGGCGAGGCCGAGCCAGATCCAGAGCGTCGTCGTCACCCGGGCTCGATCCCAGGGACGATGCAGGGCGGCCTCGATCCGCCGATGACGCTCGGTGACCGCATCGGCGCGGGGTCCGGCGGGGGCGGCGGCGGCCGGCTTCGCGGTGCGGCGCTGCGCGGCACGCACGAGCGAGTCGCCGAGGCCGCGTCCGGTGGGACGCACGTTGAGCAGGCGGGCCCGGATGCTCGACGAGACGATCTCGAACAGCACGCACAGGGCGATGATGATGAGCACGATCGGGATGACCCGGCGCATACCGGCCGGTCCGGCGTGCAAGGCCTCGTCGAGGTCGTACCCGAGGCCGGCCACGCCGACCACGCCCAGGATCACGGTGCCGCGCAGGTTGATGTCGGCGCGGTGGAGGGTGACGGCGATCCAGGCCGGGAGCGCCTGCGGCACGACGCCGGCCCAGAACTGCTGAGACGTCGACCCGCCCGTCGCCTTGACCGCGAGGCGGGGGCCCTCGTCGATCTGCTCGATCGCGTCGGCCATCATCTTCGAGATCATCCCGACCGAGTGCAGGCCGACCGCGACGATCGCCGGGAGCGTGCCGGCGCCGAACCAGAGGAAGGCGAAGAACACGACGAGGGCGACATCCGGAACCGCCCGGGCGACGACGCCGATGCCTCGGCAGACGGCCATCACGACCGGATTCGGCGTCGTGTTGCGCGCGGCCCCGTAGGCGACCGGCACCGAGAGCACGGCGGCGAGGGAGGTGCCGGCGACCACGAGCGCGAGGGTGATGAGGATGCTGCCGCCCACGTGGATGATCGGATCCCAGCCGGCCCACTCGGTGACGTAGGTCTTCGTGCCGCCCTCGCCGACCGTCGCGACGACTTCCCAGCCGGGCCACTCCAGCGGCGTCGCCGACGCGAGGAACCGCGAGATGTTGCCGAACGTCGTCTCGACGTTGCGGAAGCTGTAGTCGAGCGAGAGGAACGACGCGACGCCGAGCACCGCGATGCCGATGATGACGCCGTAGGAGACGATCGTCGAGGTGCGCGGTGGAGGACGACGGATGCCGGCCACCCGGTCGGCGACGGAGGTGGCGCGGTCGTCCTGGACGGCGGTCACGACTTCCCCGCGTCGGTTCCGTGCTCGTTCTCGTGGGCGCCCTTGCGCAGCTCCTCGGTCAGCAGCTGCTCGCGCACCTCCGCGAGCTCCTGCTCGATCGCGGCGAGTTCGCCGGTCGTCGTCGCGACGCGACCGTAGATCTCCATGACCTTGTCCTTCGACAGGTCGTCGGTCGGGGTGTCGAGCACGACTTCGCCGGCCCGGAGGCCGACGACGCGGTCGCCCCAGCCGAGGGCGAGCTCGACCTGGTGCAGCGAGCAGACGACCGTGAGGCCGCGCTCGGCGGCGATCTCGCGGATGAGCGACATGACCTGGCTGCTCGACTCGGGGTCGAGCGACGCGACCGGCTCGTCGGCGAGGAGGATCTCGGGGTCCTGCATGAGCGCCCGGGCGATCGCGACGCGCTGCTGCTGCCCGCCGGACAGGGTGTCGGCGCGCTGGTACGCGCGCTCGAGCAGCCCGACCCGCTCGAGGTGGGCGAGCGCCTTGAGACGGGACTCGCGCGGGTAGCTCCAGGTGCCGACCCGCGGTCCGCGGAGCGTCGACAGCGAGCCGGTCAGCACGTTCTCGAGCACCGTCAGCGGACCGACCAACTCGAACTGCTGGAAGATGAAGCCGATGCGGCCCCGCAGGGTCCGCAGGTCGCGGCCCGTCAGGGCGCTGACGTCCTGGCCGATCGAGACGACACGGCCGACGGTCGGGGTCTCGAGGCCGTTGATGTGCCGCAGGAGGGTCGACTTGCCCGAGCCGGAGAGCCCGAGGAGGACGACGATCTCGCCGCGGGCGACGGACAGCGACACCCCCGACAGTGCGGGTTCCTGGGCACCCGGGTAGGTCTTACCCAGGCCGGTGATCTGCACCACGGGGGTGTCGCTGCTCGTCATCTCAGTTCTCTCGTTTCGTCACTCGGTCGCTGCCGGGCCTCAGGTCTGGCAGGCCTCGACCTGGTCGGCGATCTGCTCGCAGACGGCGCGGATGGCGTCGAAGTACGAGTCGTCGACGGCGCCGAAGCCGAACCAGTTCTCCGTGAGGAACGGGTTGAGCTCGATGCCCGCGTCGGTGAGCGACGACTGGGTGCTGTCCGCGATGTTCTCGACGAGCAGGTCCTTGAGCGCCTGCGGCAGGGCCGCCTGCATGACGATCGGCGCGGCCGGCACCTGGTAGCGCGCGACCTCGACGAGGTCACCCGACTCGATCAGCGGGTCGGCGTCGACATCCTGGGCGAAGCCCACCTGGCACTGGGTGCCCTCGGCGACGAGCGCGGCGGTGAGGTCGTGCTCCTCGCCGTAGACGATGTTCGACTCGTCGACGGTCACGCCGGCCTCGAGCAGCTGCGCGGTCGGGATGGCGCGACCCGAGGTCGACGTCGGGTTGACGAAGCAGACCGGCTGGTCGGCGTAGTCCTCGAGCGACTCGGCGTCGGAGGCCGGGTTCTTGATCGCGACCGAGAAGTAGCCGGGCTCGGCGCCTTCCTTGGTGATCTGCGCGCCGATCGGCTCGATCTCGCCACCGGCGGCCTGGGTCTGGAAGTAGGTGAACGACGAGATCTGCGCGATGTCGATCTGCCCGGCCGCGAGGCCCTGCACGACCGCGGTGTAGTCGGTGGCCTCGAAGAAGCGCACCTCCTTGCCGGTGATCTCGGCGATCCAGTCGGCGATGGGCTGGGCGTCCTGGTCGGCGCCTTCGTGGTCGGGGAGGGTCGCGAAGACCAGCACGTTCTCGTCGCCGGAGGCGAACGTGCCCTCGTCGACGGTCTCGGCCGGGGTGGCCGAACACGCGGCGAGGCCGGCGAGCAGGACGGCGGTGGCGCCGACGCTCGCGAGGCGGGTGGAGAGCTTCATGGAGGAACCTTTCGTGGGCCGGGCATCCGCCCGGCGGAGTGAAGCGGGACGCGCCGAAACTAGGTTCGCGAGGTGAACGGCCGGGCAACGGCACCGGACCCGGAGGAGAACTCGGCTCTGCGCGCCGGGCCAGCTGCGGTTAGCGTGGTCCGGTGCACGCGTCGCGACGGATCACGGGGACGCTGCTCGCGGCATCCGGTCTCGTCCTCGCCGGGTGCGCCGCCACGCCGCCGCAACTCGGCATCGGACCGCGCGCGTACTCGAGCGCGACGATCGACAAGCGCACCCTCGAGAGCGACGCCGCCGTCGCCGCGCTCGTCGACGCGAACCGTCCGGGATGCTCGGCGGCGGTCGGCATCCGCGGCGAGATCGCCTGGGCCGGAGCGACCGGGATCGCCGACCTGACCACCGGCGCGCCGATCACCGTCGAGACCCGGTTCGACATGGCGTCGGTGTCGAAGCAGTTCACCGCGACCGCGATCCTCATGCTGCAGCGCGAGGGCGCCCTGTCGCTGAACGACCCGATCTCGGCCTACGTCGACGGTCTGCCGCGCTGGGGCACGACGGTGACCCTCGACGCGCTCATGCACCACACCGCGCGCGTGCCCGACTATTGGACGGTGCTCGACGACGACGGGATCGGGTTCAGCGACGCCGCCGACCACGCGACGATCCTCCAGGCGATCCGGCGGCTTCCCCGGCTGTCGCCCGGATCCGGGTACGAGTACTCGAACTCGAACTACGTGCTGCTCGCCGAGGCCGTCGGGATGGTGAGCGGGATGCCGCTGCCGCAGTTCCTCGCCGAGCGGATCTTCACCCCGCTCGGGCTCGACATGGAGCTCACGCCGAGCCTCGTCGCCCCGGATGTCGCGCTCTCCTACGACGACGCCGACGGGTTCCAGCCCCCGGGATGGACCGCCTACGGACCGATCGGCATCTACACGACCCCGTCGGAGCTCGCCCGCTGGGGCGACCAGTACCGGGCCGGCGAGATCATCCAGGACGACTTCTCCGTCGGAGCCGTCGACGAGGGCGCGGGCGAGCTGTACGCCGCGGGCATGGACATCGAGGCCGACGGCGACCTCAATCACAACGGGCGCTTCGGCGGGTACGTGTCGACCTTCACGGTCTCGGCCGACCGCGAGACGACGATCGCCGTGATGTGCAACGGGCACGCCGCGAACCGCTTCGGACTGGCCGACGCGCTGTGGGCGATCTGGGACCCGGCCGAGGAGGCCACCCCCTCGCCGAGCGTGCCGACCGAGGAGGTCGCGCCGTGAGCCGCGCCCTCGCGGTGCTGCTCGGCCCCGTGGTGCTCGCGCAGGCGTCGCGGCTGCGGCGGACGACGCCGCTGCTGCCCGCCCCGGAGGGCGACCGCACGGGCGGCAAGGGCAAGCTGCGCCTCGTCGTCGTCGGCGACTCGACGGCGGTCGGCACGGGCGCCGACTCTCTCGACGACGCCCTCCCCGGACGCCTGGGCAAGCTGCTCGGCGCGCGCTGGCGGGCCGTCGGCCGCAACGGGGCGACGGCCGCCGACGTGCTGCGCGACCACATCGCGGATGCCGCGGGCGGCCCGGCCGACGTCGCGGTGCTGCTCGTCGGCTGGAACGACGCGATGAAGCTGCGCTCCCGCCGGGCGTTCGCCCGCGACCTCGGCCTGCTCATCGACAAGCTCGTCGCGGCGAGCCCGCAGGGGCGCGTGGTCGTGGTCGCCCCGCCCGTCTTCCGCGACTTCGCCGTCCTGCCGCAGCCGCTCCGCGCCGCGCTCGGGTCCCACGCGGCCGGGCTGTCGCGCGTCGCGGCCCGGGTGGCCGACGAGCACGAGGTGGACTTCGCCCCCGGCTTCGACGGGCAGTCGGTGTCGTCCGACCGCTTCCACCCCGACCGCGCCGGCTACAAGAAGATCGCGGCCGGCGTCGCGGCGGTCCTGCAGGCGTGACCCGGATCCTGCTCGGGGTCGCGGGCGCACCGGGCGCGGGCAAGAGCACGTACGCCGCCGAGCTGGCGCGACGCGAACCCTCGACGGCGGTGCTGCCGATGGACGGGTTCCACCTCCCGCAGGCGCAGCTCGTGCGGCTCGGCCGACGCGACCGGATGGGCGCCCCCGACACCTTCGACGTCGACGGCTTCGTCGCGACCCTCGAGGCGTTGCGCAGCGGCGGGGATGTCCGCGCGCCCGGGTTCGACCGCACGATCGAGGAGCCCGTCCCGGATGCGATCGGGATCGGAGCCGGCATCCGCCTCGTCATCGTCGAGGGCAACTACCTGTTGCACGACCGCGACGGCTGGGAGCGCGTGCGGCCCCTGCTCGACCGGGTCGTGTTCCTCGCCCCCGACGACGCCGTGCGGCGCGCCCGCCTCATCGCGCGGCACGTCGCCTTCGGCAAGACACCCGCGGAGGCGGAGGCCTGGGTCGCCCGCACCGACGACCCGAACGCCGCCCTCGTCGCCGCGACGGCGCCGCGCGCGGACGAAGTCATCGCCGAGGGCGCCGCGTAAGCTGGCGGCATCCCACCCGTTCTTCGCGAGGAGTCCCGTTGCCCACGATCGTCGTCGAGGTCATGCCCAAGGCGGAGCTGCTCGACCCGGCC
>CAZPJC010000077.1:3249-10558 GCA_964586645.1 uncultured Schumannella sp. | reverse complement strand
ACACGTTCTTCCGCGACAAGCTCACCGCGATGCCGACCATCAAGGAGTACATCGACGCGATGCAGGCGGAGTCGGCGGCGCACTGACCTCCTCTCGGTGTTGTTCGTCGTCGTGCGGTCCGCGGCATCCAGCTCGCCATCAAGGACGCCGACGTCGCAGAACGCCGCGAACGCCCCGCAGAACCAGGGCGCGACACTCAGGAACTGCCGCGATACTGACCGCGTGTGGACTCGGGTCAGGATCCCCGTCGTCGCCGTGCTGCTGCTCGCACTGGCCGGCTGTGCCGGGCTGCCCGGCGCGGCTCCGGCCCCGTCGCCCGCGCCCTGGCTGGTCGAGCGCCTCGCCGCGCTCGACGGAGTGCTCTCGGCCGAGGCGTCGTCCGACGACGCGTATCTGACGGTGCGGATCGCGGGGGATGCCGACGATGCGACGGTTCTCGCGGCGGCGCGGGGGGCGGCGGCTCTCGCCGACGAGGCCGCGTGGGCCGGAACGGTCACCTTCGTGCGCGGGGCCGGCGGCCTCGACCCCGAGACCGACATGACGGTGCTCCCGCCGTGGGATCAGGACGTCTACCCGGGTGACCCCGACGAGATCGCCGAGACGCTCGGTCTCGTGCTCGCGTTGGAGAAGACCCCGGACGTCGCGAGTGTCGACGTCTCCGAGGACGGCTGGCCGACCGTGCGTCTGTCGTCGCTCGACAGCTTCGCGGCGACATTCCGCGTGCTGAGCGTGCTTCCGGCGTTCGCCGACGGCGCCACGTATGCGTACGTGGGGGAGCTGCCGAAGCTCTACGTGGTGCACCTCCCCGAGCGGATGTCGGCGGAGGCGATCGAGGCCGTCATCCGCATCGCCGTCGAGAACCCCGAGTCGGAGGTCGAGCTGCAGTCCCTGACGTCGCCCGGCAATCGCTGGCCGGAACTCTGGGTCGCCCATCTCACCGAGGAACAGCGCGCCCGCGTCGACGCGCAGCTGCGGGATCCCGCGCTCGCCGACGCCGACCCGGAGGGCTACTCGATCCCGTTCCAGCTCTCCGTGCTCGGACCGAACGGGCCGGAGCTCAGCTGGGGCACCTTCGGCGACGTGCCCGACACGTCGTCGTAACGCGCGGCTGTCACGATGAGCCCATGCTGCTCGTCGTGAACGCCCTGCTCATCCCCATGGCCGCCGACGGCCCCGACGTGATCGAGGACGGCTGGATGCTCGCCGGCGACGACGGGCGCATCGTGTCGACGGGCTCGGGCACCCCGCCGACGGTCGCCGCCGAGAAGCTGGATGTCGGCGGCGCGTTCGTCGCCCCCGGGTTCGTCTCGGCGCACAGCCACCTGTTCACGAGCGGGCTGCGCGGCCTCGGCGTCGACCAGACTCTCTACGGCTGGTGCGACTCGATGCTCGGGTTCACGGCGCACTGCACGCCCGAGGATCTCTACTGGTCGACGCTGCACGGGTCGCTCGACTTCCTCGCCAACGGGGTGACGACGGCGTTCGACTTCACCGATCCGCGGCTGTCGTGGGTGGCGATGGTGAACGGCGAGCGGGCCGGGGTCGGCGAGATGCGCCCGCTGGAGTACCTCACCCGGCAGGCCGACGCGAAGGCCGACGCCGGCATCCGCTACATCAATGCGGTGGGAATGGATGCCACGGTCGGCTCCGACGACGAGATCTTCGCGCGGCTCGGGGCGGCGTTCGCGCACGACGAGGCCGCCGACCCCGCGTTGCGGCTCGGGTCGGCGATCTTCGGCGCCGTGCAGTGGTCGCCGCGCCGCGACACCGCCGAGCTCGAGGTGGAGGCGATGCGCCGGTTCGGCGTGATCAACGAGGCGCACTTCCTCGAGACGCGCGAAGAGGTCGAGCTGCAGCGCACGAAGTTCGAGTGGTACGCCGAGGCCGGCGCGCTCGGGCCCGACCTGATCTTCGGCCACTTCATCCAGACGACGCCCGAGATCATCGATCGCGCCGCCGACGCCGGGGCCGGGATGTCGTGGCAGCCCGCGTCGAACGGCCGCCTCGCGAGCGGCATCGCCGACATCCCGCGGATGCGCGAGCGGGGCATGACGATCGGCGTCGGGCTCGACGACCAGGCCTGCACCGACGTGTCGGATCCGTGGCAGAACATGCGCATCGGCATCTACGCGCAACGGGCGGCGACGGGGGATCCGCTCAGCATGATGCCGCGCGACATGCTGCGGATGCACACCCTCGGCTCCGCCGAGGTGCTCGGCGTCGCCGACCGGGTGGGGTCGCTCGAGCCCGGCAAGTTCGCGGACTTCGTCGTCGTCGACCCGCGGCAGCCCGACCTCGGTCCGCTCTGGCATCCGCTCGACTCCTACGTGCTCGCCTGCTCGCTGCGCAACCTCAGGGCGGTGTATGTCGGGGGAGTGCGGCAGCACGACGGGATCGCCTCGGCGAACCCGCTCGCGGCGGAGGCGTCGGCGAAGCTGCACGAGCGGCTGCCGCGGATCGCCGCGCAGCACGGCTGGCCCGCCTGAGGCGGGACTTTCGGCCCTGCCCGCCTCCGGCCGTCCTCAGGTACTTTCATTCCGGAAGTAGAAGAGGTGGTGATGGCCCGCAAACTCGATCTGGCCGCGACGGCGCTCCCGCCCGAGTCGGACGTCGCGCTGTCGTACGAATCCGACCTCGTCGCCTCGCTCGTGCGCGTCATGGCGGTCTGGACCTCGACCGCGTTCCAGCGCGAGCTGGGTGCGCATCCCGACCTTCCCGACGACGACAACGCCATCCCGCTGCTCTACCTCCTCGCCGCGCGCGGTCCGCGTCGTCCCGCGCAGATCGCCGCCGACCTGCACATCTCGTCGCCCGCGACCAGCCGGCTCCTCGAGCGGGTCGCCGTCGCGGGGCTCGCGACGCGCTCCGCCGACCCCGCCGATGCGCGCGCCAGCCTGGTGAGCCTCACCCCGCGCGGCGGCGACCTCGTGCGCCACCTGGTGCGGGCCGGCGACCGGCTCGAAGCCGAACTCCTCGCCGACTGGACCCCCGACGACCGGGCGATGCTGACCCGGTTGGTCCACCGCTTCGCCGACGCCGTCGACAGCCGGGTGCTGTCCGGCCGCCCCGACCACCCCACCGTCACCACCTGAGGAGAACACCATGGGCATCTACGCCGTCACCGGATCCGCATCCGGAATGGGCAAGGCCACCGCCGAGAGGCTCGCGGCCGCCGGTCACACGGTCATCGGAGTCGACCAGCGCGACGCCGACGTCATCGCCGACCTGTCGAAGCCGGAGGGCCGCTCCGCGGCGGCCGCCGCCGTGCTCGAGCGATCGGGCGGGAAGCTCGACGGTGCCGTGCTCGCCGCCGGGATCGGGCCGGCCCCGGGTCGGGAGCGGCTGCTGCCCGAGATCAACTACCTCGGCACCGTCGAACTGCTCCAGGCCTGGCATCCGGCCCTCGTCGCGGCGGGCTCGGCGAAGGTCGTCGTGTTCTCGTCGAACTCGACGACGACGACGCCGCTCGTGCCGACGTCGGCGGTGAAGGCCCTGCTCGCCGGCGACGTCGACAAGGCCGTGCGAATCATGAAGCGGTTCGGCAAGAACGCCGCGAGCCTCATGTACGGCACCTCGAAGATCGCGCTCACCCGCTGGCTGCGCCGCACCGCCGTCCGGCCGGACTGGGCGGGCGCCGGCATCCGCCTCAACGCCATCGCACCCGGCGCGATCCTGACGCCCCTCCTGCAGTCGCAGCTCGACGACCCCGGCCAGCGCGGCGCGATCGAGTCGTTCCCGATCCCGACGGGCGGCTACGGCACCGCCGATGGGATCGCCGACTGGGTGATCTTCATGCTCGGCGACGCCGCCGACTTCATGGCCGGCTCGGTGGTCTTCGTCGACGGCGGGACGGATGCCTACTTCCGCTCCGACGACTGGCCCACTGCCGTGCCGCTGACCGGCCTGCGCCGGTACCTGCGGCTCGGGAAGGAGTTCGCCGCGCGGCGCGCGACATCCTGAACCGTTGTCGGGGCAACAAAGTCGCGACGTAGGCTCGCGCCATGGCCCGCCGCGTCCCCCGCATGGACGCGCGCGAATCCTCGGCCTGGCTCAACCTGGTCACCGTGCCTCGAGCTGCTGCCGCCCGCGCTCGATGCGCAGCTGCGCCGGGACGCCGGCCTCACGCATTTCGAGTTCGTCGTGCTGTCGGTGATGCGCTTCGATGACCGCCGCTGAGCACTCTCCGACCCGCCGTGATCGCAGCCTCGCAGAGGCGTCGGCGCGACCGGCGGGCATCCGAACCGAATGGATGCCCGCCGGCTTCGGTGTTTCGGCAGAATGGCGCGATGGACGACGCCGAGCTGCTCGAACGCTTCGCCGCGAACACCCTCCCGGCGTTCCCGCACGAGGAGCACCTGCACGTCGTGTTCGCCCAGTCGGCCCGCGCCGACCTCGCCGCGACGATCGAGTTCGTGCGCGCCGGCATCCAGCGGATGGCGGCCGCCAACGGCAACCCGGGGGCGTACCACGACACCCGCACCGTCGCGTGGACCCGGGTCATCGTCGCGGCCCGGGCGGGGTTCGCCGGCACGTTCGAGGAGTTCCTGGCGGCGCATCCCGAGCTGCGTCGCCGCGACCTGCTCGACGCGCACTACACGCCCGAGCTGCTGAACTCCGACGCCGCCCGCGCGTCCTTCGCCGAACCGGATCGCGCCGCGCTGCCCTGATTCTGTGGACAACCTCGGTCGCGTCCGCAGGGTGCGATGCACCATGTCGACATGCGAATCAGGACAGCGCACATCAGACGCGCGTTCGGCGCCCGGCTCCGGGACGACGACCGGGGGGACGTCCCGGGCTGGGTGCTGATCTCACTCATGACGGCCGGACTCGTGATCGCGATCTGGGCGATCGCCGGGCCGGCGCTCGGGGCGATCTTCGAGAGCGCGCTCGCCCGGGTCACCGGCTTCTGAGCGGATGCCCCCGGTGCCGCGGCTCCGCGACGACGAGGGTTCCGCGGTCGTCGAGTTCACCCTCGTCGGGGTGCTGCTGACGATCCTCACGCTCGCCGTCGTGCAGCTCGGTCTCGCGCTGCACGTGCGCAACACGGTGCAGGATGCCGCGGCCGAAGGCGCCCGATTCGCAGCTCTCGCCGACAACGCGCCGGCCGACGGGGTGCTGCGAGCCCGCCAGCTGATCACCGAGGCGATCGGGCCCGACTATGCGACCGACGTCGTGGTCGGCACGGGGGAGTGGATGGGGCATCCCGCGGTGACGGTCACGGTGCGCACGACGCTGCCGGTGATCGGGCTGCTCGGCGTCGGCGGCGGGCTGGAGGTGTCGGGCCATGCGGCGATCGAGACGCTGGACTGACCTGCTCGCCGCCCTCCGAGACGGGCAGAGCGGGTTCGCGTCGATCGAGTTCATCACCGTCGGCATCCTGCTGCTCGTCCCGACCGTCTATCTCGTGCTCGCGCTGTCGTCGATCCAGAGCGCGTCGTTCGCCGTCGAAGGGGCGGCCCGGCAGGCGTCGCGGGTGTTCGTACAGGCCGAGACCGTCGGTGAGGCGCAGGCGGCGGCGTCCCGAGCGGTCGCGGTGACGCTCGCCGACTACGGATTGGATGCGGCGGATGCGGAGGTCGTCATCACCTGCCGCCCGAACCCCGCGGACTGTCTCACCCGGCGCGGGTTCGTCACCGTCACGATCTCGACCGTCGCGCCGCTGCCGCTGTTCCCCGCGGTGCTCGAGGCCGACCTCCCACCGGGGGTGCCGATCGACTCCGTCTCGACCGAGCAGGTGTCGCGGTTCGCGGGGTCGCCGTGAACCTGCGAGACGACGAGGGATCGACGATGCCGCTCGTCGCGGGCTTCGGCGCGCTGGCGCTCGCGCTCGTGCTGGTCGCAGCGGCGGCATCCTCGCTCTATCTGGAACGCAAGCAGCTGTTCACCCTCGCTGACGGCGCCGCCCTCGTCGGAGCCGAGGCGTTCGACCTCGCCGACGTCTCGGTCGCGTCCGGACGTCCGGAGGCGTTGCTCGAGCCGGGGGACGTGCGGCGGGATGTCGCGGCGTTCCTCGCCGGCACCCCGAACGGCGGATTCGAGGGGCTCGTGCTCGAGGAGGCGACGACCCGCGACGGCGAGTCCGCGACGGTGACCCTGTCGTCGATCTGGCGGCCGCCGCTCGTGACGGTGTTCTTCCCGGAAGGATGGCGCATCGAGACGACCGCCACCGCCCGCGCGGTCTTCGGCTAGAAGTCAGACGAACCGCACGGCGCCCTGCACACGCGTGCGCACCTCGAAGAGGTCGGTGCCCCCGAAGGCGAGCCCGGGTTGGCGCGACCCGAGGAGGTTCGCGAGCCGCGACCGCTCGACGAGGAACGTCTTCGCGCCGCGGATCGCCCCGACGGAGACGACGCCCTCGGGCGCGGTGTCGTCGGGCACGACGATCGCCAGCGCCGAGAACCGCACCTTCGCCTGCCGCTCGAACTGCTTGGCGCGGCCGGCGAGTTCGTGCAGAGGCTTCTCGTCGGGGCGCAGGGCCGGGCCGATCACCTCGCCGCGTCGGGTCGACACCCGTGAGCCCCAGTCCTCGCTGAGCAGACCCCACAGTCCCGTCGGCCCGAGCACGAGGTGGTCGATCTTGCCGGCGGCTCCCTGCGGACCGGCCGTCAGGGCGTTCTCGGCGGAGCGGCCGGAGTCGGTGCGCACGTCGTTCCACACCGTGTAGCCGATGCCGAGCCCGGCGAGCACGACGGCGGTGTCCTCCTCGGCGATCGCCGACGCGAGCAGGTGCCGGATCTCGAGCGGCGCCGAGCGCACCAGCTTCGCGTCGTACGGATCGGGGATGTCGACCCCGCGCCCGACCCACTCGCGCAGCAGGTCGAGGTACTGCTCGCGGTACCAGCCGCCGGGGTGGCCGTGGGTGCGCGCCTGCGGGCGGGTGCTCGCCCGCGCCGGGGGTGGAGTCGGCGCCCAGGTCCGCGGCACCTCGGTGCGTGCGCCGCCGGCGTCGTAGGCCGCCCGGGCCGCGGGGGTGCCGACGAGTTCCCACGCACGCTGCACGAGGTCGAACTGGATCGCCGTGCCGCCGGTGTCGGGATGCGTCTCCCGCAGCTTCCGGCGGTAGGCGACCCGGAGCTCGGCGTGGCTCGCGTGCTCAGCGACCCCGAGCACCGCGTACGGGCTGTGGGCGAGGGGACTACCGGGCATCCGCCTATTCTCTGCCCTCCGTCGGGTCCCTGTCCTGCCCCGGACGCGACGAGACATAACGCGGCACGTAGATCCGCAGGATGAGCGCGCCGACCAGGCCGAGCACACCGAGGGTCGCGACGCCGGCCGCGAGACTCAGCACCGCGGTGATCGCCGTGATCAG
>CAZPJC010000077.1:0-3149 GCA_964586645.1 uncultured Schumannella sp. | reverse complement strand
CGAGGGTCGCGACGCCGGCCGCGAGACTCAGCACCGCGGTGATCGCCGTGATCAGGACGGGCGCCGCGGCACCCCCGAGGTCGACCGTGAAGCGCCAGGCACCGAGGAACGGCGCGGGGTTGCGGCGATCGGCGAGATCGGCCGCGAGAGTCATCAGGATGCCCGAGCCGAGCCCGTTCGCGAGGGAGAGCACGAGCGCGATGCCGATGAACCAGCCGACCCGGGTGTCCAGGTCGTGGGTGAAGGCGAGCACGATCAGCCCGGTCGAGAGGCCGATCGCGCAGGGCAGGATCGCCCACAGCCGGCCGAAGCGGTCCATGATCCAGCCGCCGAGGAAGAACAGGGAGAAGTCGACAACACCCGCGACGCCGATCACGACCGACGTCGTCGCCTCGTCGAGGCCGATGCTGACCGCCCAGACGGGGAGCACGACCTGACGCACCTGACGCAGGCCGGACAGGATCGCCGCGCCCCCGCCGACCCGCAGCAGCACGGACCGCTGCGCCGCGAGGGTGCGCCAGAGGTTCGTCGCCTCGGTGCCGACCTCGGCTTCGCCGGCCGTGCGCGGGCCGCGGGCGAGGGCGGCTCCGGGGTCCTTCAGCACGAGCAGCAGCGTCGCGGCGACGAAGCAGCAGATCGCGAGCAGCGCCACCACGCTGGCCGGCTCGCCGGTGAGCGTGAGCAGTGCGGCGCCGGCGAACGGGCCGATGACGGCTCCGAGGCGGTTGCTGCCGCCGAGCGTCGACAGGGCTCGGGCGCGCATCCGCAGCGGCACGACCGTCGTCATGAACGCGTGCCGGGCGAGACCGAAGGCCGCGGCGGCGACCCCGATGAGCAGCACCCCGACACCGAGCACCGCGGGATGCGGCGCGAAGAGGAGGGCGGCAGCGCCGACGAGGGCGAGTGCGGCGGCGGCGAGCATCGCGCGGCGCTCGCCGATGCGGGCGACGATCGCGCCGCTCGGGATGTCGCCGAGCAGCTGCCCGACGACGAGCATCGACGCGATGAGGGCCGCGCCGCCGAGGTCGGAGCCGAGCCCTGCCGCGAGCGCGGGGATGACCGGGATGAGGGCGTACTCGCCCATCGAGAAGACGATCGTCGGCACGAACACGACGACGACGATCGAGCGCCAGCGGAAGGGCGGGCCGGCGGAGGACATCCCCCCTCACGTTACGCCGTAGTCTGGACCGGTCATGATCGACCTCGACCTCGGCGCGGACATCGCCGCCCTCCGCAGCACCTTCGACGACATCCGCAGCGTCATCGGCGTCGAGAAGCTCGAAGCCGAGATCGCCGACCTCAGCGAGAAGGCCGGCGCGCAGGACCTCTGGGACGACCCCGAGGCCGCGCAGAAGGTGACGAGCGCGCTGAGCCACCGGCAGTCCGAGCTCGCGCGCATCACCGGCATCCAGCGGCGCCTCGACGACCTCGAGGTGCTCGTCGAGCTCGCGATCGAGGGCGACGACGAGCAGGCCGCGCAGGAGGCCCGCGACGAGCTGGCCTCGCTGCAGAAGGCGCTCGGAGAGTTCGAGGTGCAGATCCTGCTCGACGGCGAATACGACGACCGCGGCGCCGTCGTGACGATTCGCTCGGGCGCCGGCGGCGACGACGCCACCGACTTCGCCGAGATGCTCATGCGCATGTACCTGCGCTGGGCGGAACGTCACAAGTACCCGGTGAAGGTTCTCGACACCTCCTATGCGGAGGGCGCGGGCATCAAGTCGGCGACCTTCGAAGTGGATGCGCCCTACGCCTTCGGCACCCTGAGCGTCGAGGCGGGCACCCACCGGCTCGCCCGCATCAGCCCGTTCGGCTCCGCCGACAAGCGGCAGACCAGCTTCGCCGCGGTCGAGGTCATCCCCGTGATGGAGGAGGCCAAGGAGGTCGAGGTGCCGGAAGGCGACATCCGCGTGGATGTCTTCCGCTCGAGCGGCCCCGGAGGCCAGAGCGTCAACACGACCGACTCGGCGGTGCGGATCACCCACATCCCGACCGGCATCGTCGTGTCGATGCAGAACGAGAAGTCGCAGATCCAGAACCGCGCCGTCGCGATGCGCGTGCTGCAGACCCGGCTCATGCTGCTGCAGCGCGAGGAGGAGGCGGCGAAGAAGAAGGAACTCGCCGGCACGATCACCGCGTCGTGGGGCGACCAGATGCGCTCGTACTTCCTCTACGGCCAGCAGCTGGTGAAGGACCTCCGCACCGGCCACGAGTCGGGCAACCCCGCGGTGGTCTTCGACGGCGACATCGACGGCTTCATCTCAGCGGGAATCCGCTGGCGCAAGTCCGCGCACGACGAGTAAGACGAGCCTGGTGCTCCCTCGACCCGTCGCCTTCGTCGGTTTCACTGCGACGCTGGTCTCCCTCTATCTCGCGAGCGGCGCCCCGACGCCGCTGCTGATCGTCTGGCAGCGCGAATGGAACTTCCCCGACTCGCTCGTCGCGCTCGCGTTCGCGATCTACGCGTTCACCTTCCTCGTCGCCCTGCTGGTCGGCGGCTCGCTCTCCGACTACCTCGGCCGCAAGCCCGTCATCCTCGTGTCGCTCGCGGTCGCCCTCGGCTCGATCGCGATGTTCATGCTCGCGCCGTCGATCGAGTGGGTCATCGCCGCGCGCGCCGTGCAGGGACTCGCGGTCGGCGTCGTGACCGCGGCGTACACCGCCGCTCTCGTCGAACTCGCGACCCCGGGCACGCGTACCGGCCCGGTCGTCGCGGCGGCCGCCCCGGTCGGCGGCCTCGGCCTCGGCGCGCTGTTCGGCGGCATCGCCGTCGAACTGTGGGATCAGGATGCCGACGAGGTGCTGTTCGCGATCGTCGCCGCGCTGCTGCTGCTCGGGATCGTGCTGACGATCTTCGCACCCGAGACGACGACGCGCGTCCCCGGCGTGCTGCGGTCGCTGCGTCCCAACGTCGTCGTGCCGCGCACGGCGAGCTCGTTCTTCGTGCGGATGCTGCCGATCCTCGTCGCCGCCTGGATGACGGGGTCGTTGTTCCTCGGCCTTGCGCCGACGGTCGTGCACGGCATCCTGCACGTCGACTCGGGGCTCATCGACGGCATCACCGGCTCCATCCACGGGCTCTCGGTCTGCGTCGGCAGCATCGTGTTCGGCCGGGTCGCCGTCCCGCTCGCGCTCCGGGGCGGAGCGGC
>CAZPJC010000076.1:4154-10625 GCA_964586645.1 uncultured Schumannella sp. | reverse complement strand
CGGCAGGTGCGGGTGCTCGCCCGGGAGGCGGGCCTCGAACTCGTGCGCGACGGCGACCACGTACGGCTCGATGGACCGGATGCCGGCCACCGGCGCCTGGTCAGCCGGCTGTTCTCGGAGGAGCAGGCGCACGGGCTCGTCGACCTCCGCCGCGTGCAGGAGTCGTTCGGCATCGACGACCTCTCCGGGTTCAAGACCGACGTCATCGGCGTGCTCGAGGCCCAGGGCTACACGATCAACGAATTCGGACTCGACCGTGTGCTGCTGCACACGGCGATCGCGGTCGAGCGGTCGCGGGGCTCGTCACTCGCCGACCAGCCGCTCGAGCCCGGGGATCCGATCGCCGTCGACCTCGACCGCCTCGTCTCGGAGCGGTTCGGCACCCGGCTGCCGGCGGGCGAACTCACCGCGCTGACGACCCTCCTCACGACGCGGGCGGGCACGCGCGTCATCCCCCGCGACGAGGCCGAGCACGTCGAGGTGCTGCGCCGCATCGTCGACCATGCGCAGGAGGAGTTCCTGGTCGACCTCGATGACGACGCGTTCCTCGCCCGGCTCGGCGCACACGTCGGCAACCTCGTCCTCCGCGCCCGCGCCGGGGTCGGCAATCCCAACCCGCTCGCGCGCACGATCAAGTCGTCCTATCCGCTCACCTACGAGCTCGCCGTGTTCATCGCCGCCGAGATCCAGAGCGAGTTCACGATCGCGATCGGCGAGGACGAGATCGCCTACATCGCCCTGCACGTCGGGTCGCACCTCGAACGGCGCGCGACGCACGGCGCCCGGCTCACCTGCGTGCTGGTCAGCCCCGGGTATCACGACATCGCCGAACTGCTCGAGCGCCGCATCCTGCCCGCCCTCGGCGACGAGGTCGTCATCGACCGCGTGCTCACCCGCACCGACGTCGACCCCGCCGCCCTGCACGCCGACCTCGTCATCTCGACGGTGCCGTGGGAGGTGCGGCCGGCCAACGTCGTCATCGTGCAGCCCATCCCGACCGACGCCGATCTGGATGCCGTCCGCGGGGCGATCACCCGCATCCGTCGCCAGCGCCGCCGCCGCGCGATCGCCGACGAGCTGCTGCTCTACTTCGACGACGCGCTGTTCTTCCGCGATCCGCCGGAGCGCGACGCGGAGTCCGTGATCCGGGTGCTCGGCGAGCGGATGCGGGAGCGCGGCATCATCGACGACGACTACCTGGACGGCGTGCTCACCCGCGAGCGCATCTCGTCGACCGCCTTCACCGAATGGCTCGCCGTGCCGCACGCCCTCACGATGTCGGCGAAGCGCACCGCGATCGGCATCGCGCTGTTCGAGAGCCCCATCCTGTGGGGCGAGGGCACCGTGCAGGTCGTGGCCCTGGTCGCGTTCAGCGCGAAGGATCGCGCCAAGTTCCAGACGGTGTTCGAGCAGTTCGTCGAGGTGTTCAGCGAGCGCTCCGACGTGCAGCGGCTCATCCGGGCGTCGATCGACTTCCCGACCTACATCGACGAACTCGTCCGTCTCATCGACGAATAGCCCGCGCGCCGTTCACGCGCGTGCGGGGTCAGGCGGCGGCGGAGCCGAGGCCGCGCTCGGCGAGCGCATCGAAGATGCGGCCGGTGACCTCGTCGATCGGGCCGAGGCCGTCGACCTCGACGAGCAGCCCCTGCGCGCGGAACATGTCGATCAGCGGCGCGGTCTCGCGGATGTAGACGTCCTGCCGGTGCCGGATCGCCTCCTCCGAGTCGTCGACGCGGCCCTGGTCGATCGCGCGCTGACGCAGGCGCCGCACGATCTCGTCCTGGTCGGCGACGAGCCGGATCACCGCGTCGAGCGAGTGCCCGTGCGACGCCAGCAGGTTCGCGAGGTACTCGACCTGATCGGTCGTGCGCGGGTAGCCGTCGAGCAGGAAACCGCCGGCCGCATCCGCCTCGTTCAGACGGTCGGTGACGAGCGCGTTCGTGAGCGAATCCGGGACGTAGTCGCCGGCATCCACGATCGCCTTGACCTGCTTGCCCAAGTCGGTCTCGTCGGCGATGTTCTTGCGGAAGATGTCGCCGGTCGAGATCGTCGGAATGCCGAACCGCTCCGAGATGCGCGCGGCCTGCGTGCCCTTGCCCGCGCCGGGCGGGCCGACGATGAGCAGCCGGGTCACCGGAGGAGTCCCTCGTAGTGCCGCTGCTGCAGCTGGGAGTCGATCTGCTTCACCGTCTCGAGGCCGACGCCGACCATGATCAGGATGCTCGTGCCGCCGAACGGGAAGTTCTGGTTCGCGTTGATGGCGACGAGGGCGATCAGCGGGATGAGCGCGACCAGGCCCAGGTAGAGCGAGCCGGGCAGCGTCACGCGGGTGAGCACGTAGTCGAGGTACTCCGCCGTCGGCCGCCCCGCCCGGATGCCCGGGATGAAGCCGCCGTACTTCTTCATGTTGTCGGCGACCTCTTCGGGGTTGAAGGTGATCGCGACGTAGAAGTAGGTGAAGCCGACGATGAGCAGGAAGTACAGCGCCATGTACAGCGGGTGTCCGCCGTTGGTGAGGTTGCCGTTGATCCAGTTGACCCAGTCGGGGTTGACCCCGTCGGAGCCCTGGTTGAACTGCGCGATGAGCGACGGCAGGTACAGCAGCGACGAGGCGAAGATGACCGGCACGACGCCCGCCATGTTGACCTTGATCGGGATGTAGGTGTTGTTGCCGCCGTAGGTGCGGCGCCCGACCATCCGTTTGGCGTACTGGACGGGGATGCGTCTCTGCGATTGCTCGACGAAGATCACCGCCGCGATGATCAGCAACCCGATCCCGATGACGACCAGGAGGATCTCGACGCCCTGCACCTGCGCGATCTGGATGAGCGAGCCGGGGAAGGTCGCCGCGATCGAGGTGAAGATGAGAAGCGACATGCCGTTGCCGACGCCGCGCTCGGTGATGAGCTCGCCCATCCACATGATCAGGCCCGTGCCGGCGGTCATCGTGATGACCATGAGCAGCATGCCCCAGATGGTCTCGCCGTCCGAGGTGATGAGCGGCAGATCGCAGGGGATCAGCTGGCCGCTGCGGGCCACCGTGATGAGGGTCGTCGACTGCAGGACGCCGAGCGCGATCGTGAGGTAGCGCGTGTACTGCGTGAGGCGCGCCTGGCCCTGCTGGCCCTCCTTGTAGAGGGTCTCGAAGTGGGGGATGACCACGCGCAGCAGCTGCACGATGATCGACGCCGTGATGTACGGCATGATGCCGAGCGCGAAGATCGACAGCTGGAGCAGCGCCCCGCCGCTGAACAGGTTGACGAGCGCGTAGAGGCCGGCAGCGCCGTCGGTCGAGCCGTTCTGGATCGGCGTGAGGCAGTTCTGCACGACCTGGAAGTCGACGAACGGCGCCGGGATGAACGAGCCGAGTCGGAACACCGCGATGATCGCGAGGGTGAAACCGATCTTCTTGCGCAGGTCGGGCGTGCGGAAGATGCGTGCGACGGCACTGAACACGACGCCTCCAGGATTGCAGGAACGGAAAGTCTGAGCCTAACCGGCCCGAGAGCTGAGCCTATCCGGCCCGGGCGGGCGACCGCTGACGGCCGCCCCGCACCGGGACCGGAGGAGGCGTGCTACTTGACGGAGCCGCCCGCCGCGACGATCTTCTGCTCGGCCGAGCTCGAGACCTTGTCGACGGCGACGTTCAGCTTGACCGCGATGTCGCCGGTGCCGAGCACCTTGACCTTCTCGTTCTTGCGGACGGCGCCCTTGGCGACCAGGTCGCCGATCGTGACGTCCCCGCCCTTCGGGTACAGCTCGGCGAGACGCTCGAGGTTGACGACCTGGTACTCCACCCGGAACGGGTTCTTGAAGCCGCGCAGCTTGGGCGCGCGCATGATGGAGTTCAGGTTGCCGCCCTCGAGTCCGACGCGCACCTGGTAGCGGGCCTTCGTGCCCTTGGTGCCGCGACCGGCGGTCTTGCCCTTCGAGCCCTCACCGCGACCCACGCGCATCCGGTCCTTCTTGGCACCGGCGGCGGGACGGAGGTGGTGGGCCTTGAGCACCTGCGGACGCGACGGAGCCGCCTCCTTCTTGGGCGCGGCCTTCGCGGCGGAGGACTTGGCCGCCGGCTTCGCAGCAGCGGTGTCGTCCTTCGCGGTGGCAGCGGCCTTGGGGGCAGCAGCCTTCGGAGCGGCGGCCTTCTCGGCAGCCGGCTTCTTCTCGGCGGCGGCCTTCGGCGCGTCGGCCTTGGCGGCGGCCGCCTTGGGGGCAGCAGCCTTCTCAGCGGCCGGCTTGGCGGCGGCATCCTTCTTCGGGGCGGCGGCCTTGGGGGCAGCAGCCTTCGGAGCCGCGGCCTTCGCCGGCGCCTTCTTCTCGGTCTCTTCAGCCATCAGTCAATCTCCTCGACCTTGACGAGGTGCGCGACGGTCTTCACGTAGCCGCGGTTCTGCTTGTCGTCCGGGCGCACGACGACGTCGCCGATGCGCTTCAGTCCGAGGCTGCGCAGCGTGTCCCGCTGGTTCTGCTTCTCGGAGATCTTGGACTTGATCTGGGTCACCTTGAGGCGCGCGGCCATCAGGCACCTGCCTTCGCGTTGGCGAGGTCGTCGGCCTCGGCGCGCACCAGGCGGGCCGGGGCGACATCCTCGAACGGCAGCCCACGACGGGCGGCGACGGCACGCGGCTCTTCGAGCTGCTTGAGCGCCGCGACGGTCGCGTGGACGATGTTGATCGTGTTCGACGAGCCGAGCGACTTGCTCAGGACGTCGTGGATGCCGGCGCACTCGAGCACGGCGCGCACCGGGCCACCGGCGATGACACCGGTACCGGCGGCGGCCGGACGCAGGAGCACGACACCGGCCGCGGCCTCGCCCTGCACGGGGTGCGGGATCGTCTTGCCGGAGCGCGGGACGCGGAAGAAGTTCTTCTTCGCCTCCTCGACGCCCTTCGAGATCGCGAGCGGCACCTCGCGGGCCTTGCCGTAGCCGACCCCGACCATGCCGTTGCCGTCGCCGACGACGACGAGCGCCGTGAAGCTGAAGCGGCGGCCGCCCTTGACGACCTTCGACACGCGGTTGATCGTCACGACGCGCTCGAGGAACTGGCTGTCGCCACGATCCCGCGAGTTGCGGTCGTTCCGGGGGCTGCGCTCGCGCGACCCGCGACGGGCCTCGCGCTCGTTCGTGCTCGGGGCGGTGCCGGCAGCGGTCTCGACGACCTGGCCCTCCGGGGCGTCGAGAGCGGCGCCGCCGGCGACGGACGCGACCGTCTCGGTGCTCGCTGCCTCGACCTCGGGGGTCTCGGTCGCATCCTCGTTGGCGTTGGTGTTGGTGACGTCACTCACAGGTTCAGCCCTCCTTCACGGGCGCCCTCGGCGATCGCGGCGACACGACCGGCGAAGCGGTTTCCGCCGCGGTCGAACACGACGGCGTCCACCCCGGCCTTCTTGGCGCGCTCGGCGAGCAGCTCGCCGACCTTCTTGGCCTTCGCGGTCTTGTCACCGTCGAAGGAACGCAGGTCTGCCTCGAGCGTCGAGGCGGAGGCCAGCGTGTGGCCCTTGCTGTCGTCGACGATCTGCACGAAGACGTGGCGGGCCGAGCGGTTCACGACGAGGCGCGGACGCGACTCGGTGCCGACGATGCGCTTGCGCAGCCGGGTGTGCCGGCGCGTGCGCTGCGCGGACTTGCTGACGGTAGCCATTACTTCCCACTCTTTCCGGCCTTGCGGCGGACGACTTCGCCGGCGTAACGCACGCCCTTGCCCTTGTAGGGCTCGGGCTTGCGCAGCTTGCGGATGTTGGCGGCGACCTCGCCGACGGCCTGCTTGTCGATGCCGCGGACAGTCACCTTGGTGTTGCCCTCGACCTCGAACGAGATGCCGGCCGGCGGGTCGAACGTGATCGGGTGCGAGTAGCCGAGCGCGAACTCGAGCGAGGAGCCCTTCGCCTGCACGCGGTAACCCGTTCCGACGATCTCGAGGCCCTTGGAGTAGCCCTCGGTCACGCCGACGATCTGGTTGGAGATGAGCGTGCGCGTCAGGCCGTGCAGCGAGCGCGAGGCGCGCTCGTCGTCGGGACGCGTGACCGTCAGGGTGCCGTCTTCGAGGGCGACCTCGATCGGCGACTTGACGGTGAGGCTCAGCTCGCCCTTGGGGCCCTTGACGTTGACGGCCTGGCCGTCGACGGTCACGGTCACGCCCGCGGGGACGGTGATCGGGAGACGTCCGATACGAGACATGTCAGATCACCACACGTAGGCGAGGACTTCCCCACCCACGCCCTTCTTGGTCGCGCCGCGGTCCGTGAGCAGACCCGACGACGTGGACAGGATGGCGACGCCGAGCCCGCCGAGGACGTGCGGGATCTCGGTCGACTTCGCGTAGACGCGGAGGCCGGGCTTCGAGACGCGCTTGATGCCGGCGATCGAACGCTCGCGGTTCGGCCCGTACTTCAGGTCGATCGTGAGGGTCGAGCCGACGCGCTCGTTCTTCTCGACCTTCCAGCCGGAGATGTAGCCCTCCTTCTGGA
>CAZPJC010000076.1:0-4054 GCA_964586645.1 uncultured Schumannella sp. | reverse complement strand
CCGACGCGCTCGTTCTTCTCGACCTTCCAGCCGGAGATGTAGCCCTCCTTCTGGAGGATCTCGGCGATGTGGGTCTTGAGCTTGCTGCTCGGCATCGAGACCTCGTCGTGGTACGCGCGGTTGGCGTTCCGCAGACGGGTCAGCATGTCGGCCACAGGGTCCGTCATGGTCATGGGTGTTGGTTCCTTATCTCAATCGGTTTCGCCGCCGGGTCCACCCGGATGCGACCTTCTTTGATCGGTATTACTGCTGGGCCGCGTTCTCGGCGGTGCGGAACGGGAAGCCGAGCTGGCGCAGGAAGGCGCGTCCCTCGTCGTCGTTCTTGGCCGTCGTGACCACGGTGATGTCGAAGCCGCGGACGCGGTCGACGTTGTCCTGGTTGATCTCGTGGAAGATGCTCTGCTCCGAGACGCCGAACGTGTAGTTGCCGTTGCCGTCGAACTGCTTGTCCGACAGGCCGCGGAAGTCGCGGATGCGAGGCAGGGCGAGCGTGACCAGGCGGTCGACGAACTCCCACGCGCGGTCGCCCCGGAGGGTGACGTGCGCGCCGATGGGCATGCCCTCGCGCAGCTTGAACTGCGCGATCGACTTGCGGGCCTTCGTGACCTGCGGCTTCTGACCGGTGATCAGGGTGAGGTCCTTGATCGCGCCGTCGATGACCTTCGAGTCGCGAGCAGCCTCGCCGACACCCGTGTTCACGACGACCTTGACCAGGCGCGGGACCTGGTGCGGGTTGGTGAACCCGAACTCCTCGGTGAGCGCCTTCGCGATCTCCGAGCGGTAGCGCTGCTTCAGGCGCGGCTGGGCTTTGTCAGCCGGCGCAGCAGTTGCGGTAGCCATTAGAGCTTCTCTCCGGACTTCTTCGCGTAGCGGACGCGAACCTTCTTCTTGACGCCGTCCTTCTCGACGACCTCCTCGCGGAAGCCCACGCGGGTGGGCTTCTTCGACTTGGGGTCGACGATGGCGACGTTCGAGATGTGGATGGGCGCCTCGTGGGTCTCGATGCCACCGGTCTTCGTGCCGCGCTGGGTCTGACCGACCTTCACGTGCTTCGTCACGAAGTTGATGCCCTCGACGATGACCTTGTCCTTCTCGACCAGGACCTCGATGACCTTGCCCTGCTTGCCGCGGTCTCCGCCGCGGGCCTGGCTCGGTCCCGAGATGACCTGGACGAGGTCACCCTTCTTGATGTTCGCCATGGTTAGAGCACCTCCGGTGCCAGCGAGATGATCTTCATGAACTTCTTGTCGCGCAGCTCGCGGCCCACAGGGCCGAAGATGCGGGTGCCGCGCGGGTCGCCGTCGTTCTTGAGGATGACGGCGGCGTTCTCGTCGAACTTGATGTACGAGCCGTCGGCGCGACGGGTCTGCTTGACCGTGCGGACGACGACCGCCTTGACGACGTCGCCCTTCTTCACGTTGCCGCCCGGGATCGCGTCCTTCACGGTCGCCACGACGGTGTCACCGAGACCCGCGTAGCGACGGCCGGAGCCGCCGAGCACGCGGATGACGAGGAGCTCCTTGGCGCCCGTGTTGTCCGCGACCTTGACGCGGGATTCCTGCTGAAGCATGGGTTACTTCGCCTTCTCTGCGATCTCGACGAGACGCCAGCGCTTCGTCGCCGAGAGCGGACGGGTCTCCGCGATGACGACGAGGTCGCCGACACCGGCCGAGTTCTGCTCGTCGTGGACCTTGACCTTGGAGGTGCGACGGATGACCTTGCCGTAGAGGGGGTGCTTGACGCGGTCCTCGACCTCGACGGTGATCGTCTTGTCCATCTTGTCGCTCGTGACGTAGCCACGGCGCGACTTGCGGTAGCCACGGGCGTTCTCGTCGCGCACGTCGTGCGCGGCGGACTCGTGGCCCGCGTCCGCCGTCGGGGCGGCGGTCTTCGCGGGCGCCTTCGTGGCCGCCGCGGCCTTGACCTCAGCCATTACTTGCTCTCCTCAGTGGTCTCGGGCTCCACGACATCCGTCGCGGTGTCCGACTTCTTGGCAGCCGCCTTCTTGGCGCCCTTGACGGGGACCTCGGCCGGGGCGGGCGTGGCACGGATGCCGAGCTCGCGCTCCCGGATGACGGTGTAGATGCGGGCGATGTCGCGCTTCACGGCGCGCAGGCGGCCGTGGCTCTCGAGCTGACCGGTGGCCGACTGGAAGCGCAGGTTGAACAGCTCCTCCTTGGCCTTCTTCAGCTCGTCGATCAGGCGATCGTTCTCGAACGTGTCGAGCTCGGTGGGGGCGAGCTCCTTGGATCCGACGACCATCAGGCGTCACCTTCCTCGCGCTTGATGATGCGGGCCTTGAGCGGCAGCTTGTGGATCGCACGCATGAGCGCCTCACGAGCAAGCTGCTCGGGGACGCCGGCGACCTCGAAGAGCACGCGGCCCGGCTTGATGTTGGCGATCCACCACTCCGGCGAACCCTTACCGGAACCCATGCGGGTTTCGGCCGGCTTCTTCGTCAGCGGGCGGTCGGGGTAGACGTTGATCCACACCTTTCCACCACGCTTGATGTGACGGGTCATCGCGATACGAGCGGACTCGATCTGACGGTTGGTCACGTACGCCGGCGTGATGGCCTGGATGCCGAACTCGCCGAAGCTGACCTTCGTGCCACCGGTGGCAGCGCCCGAACGTCCGGGGTGGTGCTGCTTGCGGTGCTTGACCTTGCGGGGAATGAGCATGATTACGCCTCGGCTCCTGCGGTCGCGGGGGCGTCGGAACGGGGGCCACGGGGGCCGCCACCGCGGGGACCGCGGTCATCCCGGCGCTCCGGGCGAGACGACTTCTGCGAAGCCTGCTCGCGCGCGAGTTCCTTGTTGGTGATGTCGCCCTTGTAGATCCAGACCTTCACGCCGATGCGGCCGAACGTCGTGCGGGCCTCGTAGAAGCCGTAGTCGATGTTCGCGCGGAGCGTGTGCAGGGGCACGCGGCCCTCGCGGTAGAACTCGGAGCGGGACATCTCCGCGCCGCCGAGACGGCCGGAGACCTGGATGCGGACGCCCTTGGCGCCGGCGCGCTGCGCGCCCTGCAGGCCCTTGCGCATGGCGCGACGGAACGCGACACGGGCGGAGAGCTGCTCGGCGATGCCCTGCGCGACGAGCTGGGCCTCGGCCTCGGGGTTCTTCACCTCGAGGATGTTGAGCTGGATCTGCTTCTTGGTGAGCTTCTCCAGGTCGGCGCGGATGCGCTCGGCCTCGGCGCCGCGGCGGCCGATCACGATGCCCGGGCGCGCCGTGTGGATGTCCACGCGGACACGGTCACGGGTGCGCTCGATCTCGATCTTCGCCACACCGGCGCGGTCGAGGCTCGTCTTCAGCAGCTGACGGATCTTGACGTCTTCCGTCACGTAGTCGGAGTAGCGCTGACCCGGCTTGGTCGAGTCGGCGAACCACCGCGACACGTGGTCGGTGGTGATGCCCAGGCGGAAGCCGTAGGGGTTGACCTTCTGGCCCATTACTTCGCCCCTTCCTTCTTAGGCTTCGGAGTGGCAGCGACGAACTCGTCGGGAGTCGCCACCTCGATGGTGATGTGGCTGGTGCGCTTGAGGATCTTGAATGCACGGCCCTGGGCACGCGGCTGGAAACGCTTGAGCGTGGTGCCCTCGTCGACGTACGCGCGGTAGACCACGAGGTCCTGCTCGTCGAGGAAGGAGTTGGAGGCATCCGCCTTCACGCGGGCGTTCGCCATGGCGGACGCGACCAGCTTGTAGACGGGCTCCGACGCGGCCTGCGGGGCGAACTTGAGGATCGCGAGAGCCTCGTTCGCCTGCTTGCCGCGGATGATGTCCACGATGCGGCGGGCCTTCTGGGGCGTGACGCGGATGTGCTTCACGCGAGCGATAGCGGTGACCATCAGCGACGCCGTCCCTTCTTGTCGTCCTTCTCGTGCCCACGGAAGGTGCGGGTGGGCGCGAACTCGCCGAGCTTGTGCCCGACCATGGTCTCCGTCACGAAGACGGGGATGTGCTTGCGACCGTCGTGCACCGCGATGGTGTGTCCCAGCATCGCCGGGATGATCATCGAGCGGCGCGACCAGGTCTTGATCACGTTCTTGG
>CAZPJC010000075.1:9901-11033 GCA_964586645.1 uncultured Schumannella sp. | reverse complement strand
GCCGATCGACTGGAACGGCAACCCGGTGCGCTTCGTCGTCGGCATCGCCGGCAAGGGCGACGACCACCTCGGCATCCTGTCCGGCATCGCGATCGCCTTCAGCGACGAGGCCACCGTCGAGAAGCTGCGGGCGGCGTCGACGCCGCAGGAGATCGCCGACCTCATCGACCTGGACGCGTAGGCCGTGCCCACCGCGGTGCATTTCGGCGCCGGCAACATCGGCCGCGGCTTCATCGGGCTGCTGCTGCACGAGGCCGGCTACGACGTCGTGTTCTCCGATGTGAACGCCACCCTCATCGGCCTGCTCAACTCGACGCCGTCGTACCGGGTCATCGAGGCGGGCGCCGGCGGCACCGAGAAGACCGTCACCGGCTACCGCGGGATCGACTCCTCGGCCGACCCCGACGCCCTGGTCGCGGCGATCGCCTCGGCGGACGTCGTGACGACCGCGGTCGGCCCCAACGTGCTGAGGTTCGTCGCCCCGGCGATCGCGGCCGGCATCCTCGCCCGCCCGGTCTCCGCCGGAGCGCTCGCCGTGATGGCCTGCGAGAACGCCCTCGGCGCGACGGCCATTCTGCGCGAGGAGGTGCTGAAGCACGCACCGGCGGACGAGGTCGGCGTGCGCGCCGTGTTCGCGAACACCGCGGTCGATCGGATCGTGCCCGAGCAGACCGGTGAGGGCCTGGATGTCCTCGTCGAGCCGTACTGCGAGTGGGCCGTCGAGTCGACGCCGTTCGGGTCGGCGGTTCCCGACATCCCGGGCGCCCACTTCGTGCCCGACCTCGCCCCGTACATCGAGCGGAAGCTCTTCACGGTCAACACCGGCCACGCGACGACCGCCTACCACGGGCGGCTCGCGGGTCACGCGACGATCGCCGCCGCCCTCGGGGATGCCGCGGTGCGCTCCGCCGTGGAGGCCGTGCTGGGGGAGACGGCCGAGTTCCTGGTCGCGAAGCACGACTTCCCGGCCGCCGAGCAGCAGGCGTATCTGCAGAAGACCCTCGAGCGGTTCTCGAACCCGGCGATCGACGACTCCGTCGAGCGCGTCGGCCGGCAGCCGCTGCGGAAGCTCTCGCGGCACGAGCGCTTCGTCGGCCCGGCCGCCGAGATCGCCGAGGCCGGGGGTTCCGCC
>CAZPJC010000075.1:0-9801 GCA_964586645.1 uncultured Schumannella sp. | reverse complement strand
CTCGGCTGGCGCGACACGCCCGAATGACGTAGTGTTGACCCTTGGTGCCTGTGCGGTTTCCGCATGCCTGTGCACCAATCCACCCCGCAGATCAGCAAAGCACTAGTAGAGGTATGGCGAAAAAAGACGGCGTCATCGAGCTCGAGGGCTCGGTGCTGGAGGCTCTGCCGAACGCGATGTTCCGCGTGGAGCTCACGAACGGGCACAAGGTGCTCGCTCACATCTCCGGCAAGATGCGCCAGAACTACATCCGCATCCTTCCTGAGGACCGTGTCGTCGTCGAGCTCAGCCCGTACGACCTCACCCGCGGACGCATCGTCTACCGCTACAAGTAAGCACTGCTGAGAAGTAACGACCCTCGGGTCTCGACACGCGGCTTCGCCGCTACTCGACCACCGAGGGCACGATGACAGCGAGAGAAGAAACATCATGAAGGTCAACCCCAGCGTCAAGCCGATCTGCGACCACTGCAAGGTGATCCGCCGCAACGGCCGCGTCATGGTCATCTGCAAGTCGAACCCGCGCCACAAGCAGCGCCAGGGCTAGGTCTCGACGCGCCGCCTCCGGGCGGCTACTCGACCACCGAATAACTCAATACACCTCAAGCGTCACCAAGATCCCGCGGAAGCGGGGGACACCTCGGGTCGGAGGCCCGGGCACCGGAGATGCACAGACCTCCGACAACTCTCAGGAGTAACGCAATGGCACGTCTTGCCGGCGTCGACATCCCGCGCGACAAGCGCGTGGAAGTGGCGCTCACCTACATCTACGGGGTCGGCCGCACTCGCGCGCTGTTCACCCTCAAGGAGACCGGGATCTCCGGTGACATCCGCGTCAAGGATCTGACCGACGACCAGCTCGTCGCGCTCCGCGACTTCATCGAGGGCACCTACAAGGTCGAGGGCGACCTCCGCCGCGAGGTGCAGGCCGACATCCGCCGCAAGGTCGAGATCGGCTCCTACGAGGGGATCCGCCACCGTCGCGGCCTCCCCGTGCGCGGACAGCGCACCAAGACCAACGCGCGCACCCGCAAGGGCCCGAAGCGCACCGTCGCCGGCAAGAAGAAGGCAGGCAAGAAGTAATGGCCGCTCCCAAGGCTGCCGCGGGCCGCAAGCCGCGCCGCAAGGAGAAGAAGAACATCGCCGTGGGCCAGGCCCACATCAAGTCGACGTTCAACAACACGATCGTCTCGATCACCGACCCCTCGGGTGCGGTCATCGCCTGGGCCTCCGGCGGCGACGTCGGCTTCAAGGGCTCGCGCAAGTCGACCCCCTACGCCGCGGGCATGGCTGCCGAAGCCGCCGCGCGCAAGGCGCAGGAGAACGGCATGAAGAAGGTGGATGTCTTCGTGAAGGGCCCCGGTTCGGGCCGCGAGACCGCGATCCGCTCGCTCACCGCGGCGGGCCTCGAGGTCGGCACGATCAACGACGTCACCCCTCAGGCGCACAACGGCGTTCGCCCGCCGAAGCGCCGCCGCGTGTAATCCACCGGGTCTCGACACGCGCCTCCGGGCGCTGCTCGACCAGCGAATTTGTAACTGAACAACCCGGCGGTTTAGCCACCCGCCGTTCTTCCGTGGGCGTCATATGGCGGACGCCCTCGCTGAAAGGAATACACGTGCTCATTGCACAGCGTCCCACCCTGTCCGAGGAGAGCCTCTCCGAGTTCCGCTCGCGGTTCGTCATCGAGCCCCTGGAGCCCGGCTTCGGGTACACCCTCGGCAACTCGCTGCGTCGCACCCTGCTGTCGTCCATCCCGGGCGCGGCCGTGACCAGCATCCGCATCGACGGGATCCAGCACGAGTTCTCGACGGTTCCGGGTGTGAAGGAAGACGTCGTCGAGGTCGTCCTGAACATCAAGAACCTCGTCGTCTCGAGCGAGCACGACGAGCCGATCACCGCGTACCTGCGCAAGCAGGGTGCGGGTCAGGTCACCGCCGCCGACATCTCGGCGCCGACCGGCGTGGAGATCCACAACCCGGAGCTCGTCATCGCGACGCTCAACGACAAGGCGAAGTTCGAGCTCGAGCTCACGATCGAGCGCGGCCGCGGCTACGTGTCGGCGACCCAGAACCGCAGCGAGTTCTCCGAGGCCGGTCAGATCCCGATCGACTCGATCTACTCGCCCGTCCTCAAGGTCACCTACCGCGTCGAGGCGACGCGCGCCGGGGAGCGCACCGACTTCGACCGCCTGGTCGTGGATGTCGAGACGAAGCCGGCGATCACGCCGCGCGACGCGATCGCCTCCGCCGGTCGCACGCTCGTCGAGCTGTTCGGTCTCGCCCGCGAGCTGAACACCGCCGCCGAGGGCATCGAGATCGGGCCCGCCCCGGTCGACGCCGTGCTGTCGAGCGAACTGAGCATGCCGATCGAGGACCTCGACCTGAGCGTGCGCAGCTACAACTGCCTCAAGCGCGAGGGCATCAACACGGTCGCCGAGCTGGTCGCCCTCTCGGAGACGCAGCTGATGAACATCCGCAACTTCGGCCAGAAGTCGGTCGACGAGGTGCGGGACAAGCTCACCGAGATGGGCCTGTCGCTCAAGGACAGCGTTCCCGGCTTCGACGGGGCGCACTTCTACGGCGGCTACGACGACGAGGAGCAGAGCTGAGCCCGCGCTCACTCTGATCCGACGGAACTGAGAGAGAACCAGAATGCCTAAGCCCACCAAGGGTCCCCGCCTCGGAGGCGGCCCGGCTCACGAGCGCCTGCTGCTCGCGAACCTCGCTGCCGCGCTGTTCACGCACGAGAGCATCCAGACGACCGAGACGAAGGCCAAGCGCCTGCGTCCGCTCGCCGAGCGTCTCATCACCTTCGCCAAGCGCGGCGACCTGCACGCCCGTCGCCGGGTGCTCGCGACCATCTCGGACAAGGGCGTCGTGCACAAGCTCTTCACCGAGATCGCGCCGCAGGTCGAGGACCGTGAGGGCGGCTACACCCGCATCACGAAGACCGGCTTCCGCAAGGGCGACAACGCGCCGATGGCCGTCATCGAGCTCGTGCTCGAGCCGGTCGTGAAGAAGCCGTCGGCCAAGAAGGCGGCGGCCGCGAAGGCGGACGCGAAGCCGGCCAAGGCCGAGAAGCCCGCCGTCGAGGCCCCTGCTGCCGAGGATGGGCCCGCGGAGGAGGCCGCCGAGACGACCGAGGTCGAGGAGACCGAGGCTCCCGCCGAGGCGACCGTCGCCGAGGAGACCACCGAGGCTCCGGCCGACGAGGTCGCCGCGGACGAGGCTCCGGCCGAGGACGACGCGAAGTAATCCACTCCGGAAACGGGCTCGCCTTCGGGCGGGCCCGTTTCCGCATTCCCGGGGCGAGAACGTTCCGGCGGTCAGAACGCGGTCGGCACCGAGAGGCTCGTCGACTCGTCGCGCAGCGGCGGCAGGGCGGCGAGGCGCTCGACGGCATCCTCGACGGTGCCGGTGAAGATCCCGGCGCCGACCGGACCGAAATGCACCTGGTCGCGGGCCATCTCGCCGAGGTAGGGCTGGATGGCGTCGTGCCAGTTCGCCAGCTCGACGTTGCGGTAGACGAGCGCGAACGACGACAGTTCGGCGTTCACGCCCGGGATCCAGCCGCGCGGCGCCTGCGCGTTGACGACGACGAGCTCGCGTTGCGGCCCGATCAGGTCGCGCACGCGCTCGAGGGTGGCGCGTTCGATCGGGCCGTTGGTGCCCAGCGCGAGCACCACGACCGGCCTCAGCGTTCCGGCGTCCAGTTGCGCCTGCACGATGCCGGGGGCGGAGAACATCGACCGCGAGACGGCGGCGTCGATGGCGATCCCGGGGTAGGCGGCCTGCAGGGCGGGCGCGGCGGCGAGCATCACCGAGTCGCCGATGGCCGTGATCTCGTCGCCGGTCGTGACGTCGTCGGGCACCTCCTCGGCGACCGGCGCCGCGGGCTCCCCGGTGTCGACGATCGCCTCCTGTCCCGCTTCGATGTACACCTGCGCCTCGCCGCGGCCCGGATCGGCGACGAGGGCGGCGATGCTCGCGCCGGCGAGAGCCGTGGCGAGCAGCATCCCGAAGATCGCGCCGAACGCCCGCCGGGAGCGCGGCGCGACGTCGAGGATCGCGCGCGCCGTGCCGCGGAAGCCGAGCCGGCGGATCGGCTGCTCGAGGAACCGGTAGGAGAGGGTCGCGGCGACGACGGTGATGGCGAGCGCGATCCCGCCGATCGCCCAGGACTCGAAGCCCTCGCGCGGCCAGGTCGGAAGTGCGGCGCCGACGAGCACGAACACCGGCCAGTGCCAGAGGTAGAGCCCGTAGGAGCGCAGGCCGACCCAACGGATCGGCGCGAGGTCGAGGGCGCGCGCCAGCAGAGACCCGGGCACCAGCAGTGCGGCGATCGCGACGGCGCTCAGCAGGCTCACGAGCACGAGCCCACCGCGATAGGCGAGCGCGGAGCCGCCGGGGAGCAGCACGGCGAGAGCCAGCAGCCCCGCGATGGCGAGCGTGCCGCCGAGTCCGAGCGCCCAGCGGATGCCGCGCCCCCGCATCCCGATTCCGGACACGCCGCGGCCGAGCAGCAGAACCGCGAGGAAGGCGCCGATCGCGAGTCCGAACGCGTGGGTGTCGGTGCCGTAGTAGACCCGGGTCGGATCGAACGCCGCGCCGTCGGCCGGCACCGAGACGGCCATCCAGGCGGCCGAGGCGATCGCGAGGGCGGCGATCAGCACGAGCCGCGCCCACCGCGGGATGCGGACCAGCAGGACGACGACGAGCAGCGGCCAGACGACGTAGAACTGCTCCTCGACGGCGAGCGACCACAGGTTGCGGAACAGCTCCGGCACGGTCTCACCGAAGTACGAGGAGCCCTGGGCGATGAACAGCCAGTTGCTCGAGAAGGTGATCGCGCCGACCACTTGGGTCCCGAGTCCGACGAGGACGTCGCCGCCGACGATCAGGGCCGCCGTGCAGCAGGCCAGCAGGAGGAGCCCGAGCGCGGGCAGCAGCCGCCGGGCGCGCCGGGTCCAGAACCCGCGCAGCGAGATCCGCCCGGTGGCGGCCCGTTCGCGCAGCAGGAGCGTCGTGATGAGGAATCCACTCACCACGAAGAAGATGTCGACGCCGAGGTAACCCCCGACGAGGGTTCCGGGCAGGAGGTGGAAGACGATCACCGTCGTGACCGCGAGGGCGCGGATGCCATCGAGGCCCGGCACGCGGAAGCGGTCGGGTGCAGGGCTCGGCGTCGAGGTCATAGGTCGTCGGAGGGGGAGGGCTCCTCGATCCAGGGTAGTCCGGTGCGGCAGACTCGTCAGGTGCCGCGTCTTCGCCTCGACCTCGCCTACGACGGGACCGGATTCACCGGGTGGGCCAAGCAACCCGGCCTCCGCACCGTGCAGGGCGAACTCGAGTCCGCGCTCGCGACGATCTTCCGCCGGGTCGGTGATGGCCCGGGCGTCACGGTCGCCGGCCGCACCGACGTCGGGGTGCACGCGACCGGGCAGGTGGCGCACGTCGACCTCGACGAGGCCCAGCTCGCCGACCTCGACCGCCCGCGCCGCGGGGGGCCCGCGCCGCGCGGCCTCGAGTCGCTCGTGCGGCGCCTCAACGGGATCGCGGGAGCCGCCGGCGACGTGCAGGTGCAGCGCGTGAGCCCCGCACCCCCCGGGTTCGACGCCCGGTTCTCGGCCGTGTGGCGACGCTACGAGTACCGCATCGTCGACGCCGAGGGCCTGCGCGACCCCCGCCGGCGCGACTTCGAACTCTGGCATCCCACGGCTCTCGACGAGGCGGCGATGGCGGAGGCCGCCCGCGGTCTGCTCGGCCTCCACGACTTCGCGTCGTTCTGCCGGCCCCGCGAGGGCGCGACGACGATCCGCACCCTCCAGGAGTTCGCCTGGACCCGGGATGCCGACGGCGTGCTCGTCGCGCGGGTGCGGGCCGACGCCTTCTGCCACTCGATGGTGCGCGCCCTGGTCGGCGCCTGTCTCGCCGCCGGCGAGGGCCGGTTCGCCGCCGAACGCCCCGCCGAACTGCGGGAGCGCCGGGAGCGCACGAGCGAGTTCGCGGTCGTGCCGGCGAAGGGCCTCACCCTCGTCGAGGTCGGCTACCCGCCCGACGACGAGCACGCCGCCCGGGCGGAGCAGACCCGGGCCAAGCGCTCGTTTGACCAGGACCAGAGCACGGACTAGTCTTACGAGGTTGCCTCCACCCCGGAGACAGCGATCCGAGCCCTCCACCGCAGGGTTCGCGTCCATCGGACGCGAACGCTCACCGGAGCGGGATTCACGATCACCTCGATTGAAAGCAGTCTCTACTGTGACGCGTACGTTCAGCCCCAAGCCGGCGGACATCAAGCGCGACTGGGTCGTCATCGACGCGACCGATGTCGTCCTGGGTCGTCTCGCCAGCCACGCCGCCGCCCTCCTGCGCGGCAAGCACAAGCCCACCTTCGCCCCGCACATGGACATGGGTGACTTCGTCATCGTCATCAACGCGGAGAAGATCGCCCTCACCGGCCAGAAGCTCGAGAAGAAGCTGGCCTACCGCCACTCGGGCTACCCGGGCGGACTGTCGGCGCAGACCTACGTCGAGATGCTCGAGAAGCACCCGACCCGCGCCGTCGAGAAGGCGATCCGCGGCATGCTGCCGAAGAACTCGCTGGGCCGCGCCCAGATCAAGAAGCTCAAGGTCTACGCGGGTGCCGAGCACCCGCACGCTGCGCAGCAGCCGACGGCCTACACCCTCAACCAGGTCGCTCAGTAAGCGGCCCGGGAAAGCTAAGGATTCAGACCATGGCGAAGATCGAAGACATCATCTCCGACGAGGTTCTCACCTCGTTCAGCACCGAGACCCCCTCGGAGCAGGCGGCGGAACCCCGCACCCCGCGCATCCTCAACGTCCCCGGCGCGGCCGTGGGCCGTCGCAAGGAGGCCATCGCGCGCGCCCGGCTCAACCCCGGCACCGGCACCTTCACGGTGAACGGCCGCACGCTCGAGGAGTACTTCCCGAACAAGCTGCACCAGCAGCTGATCACCGACCCGTTCAAGCTCCTCGACCTCGTCGGCAGCTACGACGTGATCGCGAAGATCACCGGCGGCGGCCCCTCGGGCCAGGCCGGCGCGCTGCGCCTCGCGATCGCCCGCTCGCTCAACGAGATCGACCGCGAGAACAACCGCCCCGCCCTCAAGAAGGCCGGCTTCCTCACTCGTGACGCCCGCGTCATCGAGCGCAAGAAGGCCGGTCTCAAGAAGGCGCGCAAGGCCTCGCAGTTCTCGAAGCGCTAAAGCAGGCTGGGGCTCATGGCCCGACTGTTCGGTACTGACGGAGTCCGGGGGCTCGCCAACGGTGACGTGATCACCGGCGACTTCGCCCTCGGGCTCGCTCAGGCGGCCGCCACGGTGCTGACGCAGGGTCGTCACGCCGAGGCGCGCCGTGCCGAGGGCCGTCGGCCGCGCGCCGTGATCGCCCGCGATCCGCGGATCTCGGGCGAGTTCATCTCCGCGGCCGTCGCGGCGGGACTCGCGAGCTCGGGCATCGACGTGCTCGACGCGGGCGTCATCCCGACGCCCGCGGCGGCGTTCCTCGTGCAGGACATCGGGGCCGACTTCGGCGTCGTCGTGTCGGCCTCGCACAACCCGGCACCCGACAACGGCATCAAGTTCTTCGCGTACGGCGGCACGAAGCTCCCCGACGAGGTCGAGGATCGCATCGAGGCGGCCCTCGCCAGCCCCGAGCTGCTGCCGACCGGCGCCGACGTGGGCCGCATCCGCCGCTTCGCCGACGCCGAGGACCGCTACCTCCTGCACCTGCTCGGCACCCTCGAAGGTCAGCGTCTCGACGGCCTCCACGTCGTGATCGACTGCGCGAACGGCGCCGCGGCGGGAATCTCGCCGCAGCTGTTCGCGGATGCCGGCGCGACCGTCACCGTGATCGGCAACGACCCCGACGGCATCAACATCAACGACGGGGTCGGGTCGACCCACCTGGAGCCGTTGCGCGCCAAGGTGCTCGAGCTCGGCGCCGACCTCGGCATCGCCCACGACGGCGACGCCGACCGCTGCCTCGCGATCGATCACACCGGCGAGATCATCGACGGCGATCGCATCATGGCGATCCTGGCCATCTCTCTGCGCGACCGCGGGATGCTGACCGACGACACGCTCGTCGCGACCGTGATGAGCAATCTCGGGCTCCGGCTCGCGATGGCGGAGCGCGGCATCCGGGTGCTCGAGACCGCCGTCGGGGACCGTTACGTGCTCGAAGCGCTCGCCGAGCACGGGCTCTCCCTCGGTGGCGAGCAATCCGGGCACATCGTCTTCCGCCGCTACTCGACCACGGGCGACGGGCTGCTCACCGCGCTCCAGCTCGCGGCCGAGGTCGCGCGAACCGGGAAGTCGCTCGCGGAACTCGCCGCCGCGATGACGGTCTACCCGCAGGTGCTCGTCAACGTGCCCGACGTCGACCTGCACCGGCTCGAGTCCGACGCGGGGGTCGCGGCGGCCGTCGCATCCGTGGAGGAGCGCCTCGGCGATTCCGGCCGCGTGCTGCTGCGCCCGTCGGGAACCGAGCAGCTCGTGCGCGTCATGGTCGAGGCGGCCGACGCGGAGAGCGCCGAGTCGTTCGCCGCGGAACTCGCCGGCGTCGTGCGGGAGCGCCTCGCGCGCTAATCTCGCGGCGATGCGGCGGGCACGTGACGGTCCGCGGCACGGTCCTGCGGATCGTCGTCCAGGTGCTGATCGGGGCGGTGCTCGGCAGCATCCTCGGGTCGATTTTCACGGGCGACTGGATCTACACGATCGTCTGGGCGGTCGGACTGTCCCGGGCATCATCAGCTCGGTGCATCCGCGGCCCGTGCAGACCGAGGCGGTGCTGAATCCCGAGCCGACCGCGTTGCTGTCGGCGGGTTCGGCGCAGTACGCCGGCACGCTCAACGGCGAGCCGCTCGATCCCGCCGTGCCGGCGAGGATTCCCGCACCTCGCGGGCAGGTCCCCTGGTGGAGCCGCGCCCTCGCGATCCTGGTCGTCCTGACCGGTGTGGTGGACGCGCTCATCGCCGCGTATCGCACGATCGGCTGGACCGCGACGAACCTGGCCCAGGGGCGCGACGGGCCGGCGAGCGGCTCGCTCGACGGTCTCTTCGACGCCTCCGGGATCGACTTCCCGATCGTCGGCGAGCTGGTCGCGGTCGCGAAGCAGGACACCGGATGGGACGACGTCACCTCGTTCTACCCGTCCGTGCGCGCGAACGACGACGGAGAGCCCGAGATCTTCGTCTCGCTGAGCAACGACTACTACTCGGCCGGCTACACGTTCTCGAGTGACGGAGAATTGCTCGACAGGTACGGCGACGGATTGGACTGAGGATGCCGCTGCAGGGCGAGTACGCACCGAGCACGAGCGACTGGGCGCGCACCCAGGCGGAGGCCTACGAGGCGTCGGGAGGAACGGAGGCGGCGACGCTCCGCGACTCCGGGCTCCCGGTCATCGTGCTGACGACCCTCGGCGCCAAGAGCGGCAAGCTGCGCAAGACGGCGCTCATGCGCGTCGAGCACGACGGGGTGTACGCGGTCGTCGCGTCCCTCGGCGGGGCGCCGAAGCATCCTCAGTGGTACTTCAACATCGTCGCCGAGCCGCTGGTCGAACTGCAGGACGGCGCCGAGAAGCACGACTACCGCGCCCGCGAGGTGTTCGGCGGCGAGAAGGCTCTCTGGTGGGAGCGCGCAGTCGCGGCCTACCCGCCTTACGTCGACTATCAGAAGAAGACGGATCGGCAGATCCCGGTCTTCGTGCTGGAGCGCGCCGACTAGATGTAGTGCCCAGGGACGTTGTTTGATCTGGCACTGGTGACATGACGAGAA
>CAZPJC010000074.1:9359-11071 GCA_964586645.1 uncultured Schumannella sp. | reverse complement strand
CAGCGCGTAGACCTGCAGGAATCCGCGGCGGGCCGCGTTCCCGATCGTCGGGTCGGACCCGAGGACGAACGCGTGCATGAGGCTCAGCAGCAGCCCGCGGTCGCTCAGCAGTTCGCCGTAGGCCGCCCCGATCCTCTGGTGCAGATCGTCGCCGCCCTCGTCGATCGCCGCCTCGAACGCGTCGAGCAGCCGTCCCAGGGCGCGCGCGAGCACCGCGAGGAAGAGCGCCTCCTTGGTGCCGAACATCCGCACGACGTAGGGCTGGCTGACGCCGGCGGCCTTGGCGACGGCATCCGTCGTCGTCCCCACGTAGCCGTGCTCGCCGAACACCGCGGTGGCGGCGGTCAGCACGAGTTCCTTGCGGTCCTCGACCCGCATCCGCGGGACCGGGTCGGGCTTGGACGGCGTCACGCTTGACATGGTATCAATCGATTACCTATTCTCCATGTAATCATCCGATTACTTCTGAAAGCTGCCGCGATGTCCTCCCTCACCGCCTCCCCGGTCGCCCGCCGCGTGCCCTTCGGGCTCGCCCTCGCCGCGACCGGCATCCCGATGTTCATGGCGACCCTCGACAACCTCGTCATGACGAACGCGCTCCCCGTCATCCACGCCGAACTCGGCGCGACCGTCGATGAGCTCCAGTGGTTCGTCAATGCGTACACGCTCGCGTTCGCGAGCCTGATCCTCTTCGCCGTCGCCCTCGGCGACCGCATCGGCCGGCGCACGATGTTCCTCGCCGGGATCGTGATCTTCACGGGCGCGTCGGTGCTCGCGGCGCTCAGCACCGACCCCACCCAGCTCATCGTCGCGCGCGCCCTCCAGGGACTCGGCGGCGCGGGCATCATGCCGCTCTCCCTCTCGCTGCTCGCCGGGGCCGTCGCCGAGCGCCTGCGGCCGCTCGCGATCGGCATCTGGGGCGGCATCGCCGGCCTCGGCGTCGCCGCCGGCCCGCTCATCGGGGGCGCGGTCGTCGAGGGCTGGAGCTGGGAGGCGATCTTCTGGATCAACGTGCCCGTCGGCATCCTCGTGCTCCCGCTCGTGTTCGTCGTGCTGCCGAACACCCTCGGCGCCCGCGTGCGGCTCGACATCCCGGGTGTGCTGCTCGCCGGGCTCGGCGTGCTCGGCCTGGTCTTCGGCATCGTGCGCGGCAACGACGCGGGCTGGGACTCGTTCGAGGTCGTCGGCGCCCTCGTCGCCGGCGCGGCCCTGGTCGTCGCATTCCTCGTCTGGGAGGCCCGCGCGGCCGCCCCGCTGCTGCCGCTGCGCCTCTTCCGCGACCGCGGGTTCAGCATCGCGAACGTCGTCGGCTTCGGCTTCTCGTTCGGGATGTTCGGCGCGGTGTTCATCCTGATCCAGTTCCTCCAGGTCGTGCAGGGCGCCTCCCCACTCGAGGCCGCCGTGCAGACCACGCCGTGGACGATGGCGCCGATGGTCGTCGCCCCCCTCGCCGGGTTCATCGCCCCGCGCGTCGGCACCCGCGTGCTGATCGTCGCCGGCCTGCTCTTCCAGGGCGCCGGGCTGACCTGGCTCGCGTTCACGATGTCGGCCGACGTGGCGTACACGACGATGCTCCCCGCCTTCATCGCGGCCGGCATCGGCATGGGACTCGTCTTCGCGCCCTCGTCGACGGCCGTGCTCGCGAACATCCGCGAAGCCGACAGCGCGAAGGCGAGCGGCACGAACTCGACCCTCCGCGAGATCGGCATCGC
>CAZPJC010000074.1:6597-9259 GCA_964586645.1 uncultured Schumannella sp. | reverse complement strand
GGTCGCCGTGATCGGTGCGGGGGCGGTGGGCGGTCTGCTCGCCGCCCTCCTCGATCGCGCGGTCCACGACGTCGAGGTGACGGCGCGCGGCGATCATCTCGCCGCGATCCGCGCCGACGGGATCGTGCTCGACGGCGGCTACGGCGCGCACGTGGCCCGCGTGGCCGCGAACGAGACCCTCACCCGCACGCCGGACGTCGTCATCCTCGCCACCAAGGCCCAGGACGCCGCGGTCGCGCTGGCCGCGAACGCCGGAGTCATCGCCGGCCTGCCGCTGCTCGTCGTGCAGAACGGGCTCGGCGGCATCCGGGTCGCGCGGGAGGCGCAGCCCGCGTCGCCGCTCCTCGGCGGGCTCGCGCTGTTCGCGACCTCCTACCTCTCCCCCGGGCACATCACCGTCACGGCCGCGCTGCCGCTCGTCATCGGCCCGACCCCCGACTGCCCGCCGGAGGTGCGGGAGCGCGTGGTCGGGCTGCTGCGCGAGGCGCTGCCGGTCGAAGTCGTCGACAGCCTCGAAGGCGCGCAGTGGACGAAGCTGCTCGTCAACCACGTCAACGCCCTGCCCGCGATCACCGGGCTGAGCGTGCAGCAGACGGTCGCCGACCTCGCCCTCCGCCGGGTGCTGGCCGGGTCGCTGCGTGAGACCGTGCGGATCGCGAACCGCATCGGCATCCGCTTCACGGGACTGCAGGGCATCCCGGGCTGGATCCTGCCCTGGCTCGGCCGCGGGCCCCTCGCCCTCGCCGCGGCGCTCCCCCGGCTGCTCGCGCGGCGCATGGGCGAGGTGCCGAATCCCGGTTCGACGCTCCAGAGCCTCCGACGCGGGCAGCTGACCGAGATCGACTTCCTCAACGGCGCCGTCGTGCGCGTCGCGGGCGAACACGGGCTGGCCGCGCCGATCAACACGGCGATCGTCGGGCTCGTGCACGAGGTCGAGCGCACCGGGAGGTTCCTGACGCCGTCCGAGGTGGCGGCGCGCGTCGCGGTCTGACCCGCGCCGCGCCGGCCGCCCGCCTCAGAGCGGGGCGGGTTCGACCGAGCAGAAGTCGGCGAAGCGGCGCACGGGGACATCCGGATCGGTGTTGTCGACGATCGCGGAGGCCGACGTGTTCGGGTGGACGTCGCGCTGATAGAGCCGGTGGGCGTCGAGGTAGCGCCGGTTCGACGGGGCGTCCGGGTCGGGATCCGCGCCGTCGCGCACGATCGTGCGGACGAACCTGACCTCGCGCTCGGCATCCAGCCACAGCACGTAGTTCCACAGGCCCCGGAGCTCCGGACCCTGGAGGAAATGACCGTCGACGATGAGCACGGCGTCGGCGGGCGCCGTGGTCCAGTCGGACTCGAACGGCACGTCGCGCGCGAGGTCGAAGCCGCGCAGCTGGAAGCCCGTGCTCCCACCCGCCCGGAACGGGTCGGCCAGCACGCGGCGGAACAGCGAGAAGTCGTAGGCGTCGCGGTAGTAGCCCTCGCCCGAGTAGCGGCCGGCACGGTACCGGTCCTCACGGGGACGGTGGAAGTCGTCCATCGACGCCCGGATCGCGGTGAACCCGGCGCGTTCGAAGGCGATCGCGAGGTCGTTCCCGAAGGTCGTCTTGCCGGAGGCGTCGGGGCCGTCGATGCCGAACATCGTGCGGCCCTTGCCGTAGTGGTGGGCGAACTCACGGACGAGGGATTCCAGCAGCTCGCGGCGCGCGGGCGCGATCTTCGGCCAAGGCGTGGTCACGAGCGCAGCCTAGCTAGCCTTCGTGAGTGGACATCGGGAAGCGCATCGCGGACTGGTACGCCGCGGGACACCGCGACCTGCCCTGGCGCCGCCCGGGATTCCCCGCCTGGGGCACCCTGGTGAGCGAGTTCATGCTGCAGCAGACCCCCGTCGCGCGCGTCGTCCCGGCGCTCGAGCGCTGGCTCACCCGCTGGCCGAAGCCCGGCGACCTCGCCGACGCCCCGCCCGGCGAGGCGGTGCGGGCCTGGGAGCGGCTCGGCTACCCGCGCCGCGCGCTCAACCTGCACGGCGCCGCGACCGCGATCGCCGACCGGCACGGCAACGTCGTCCCGGCCGACGTCGACGACCTGCTCGCGCTGCCGGGAGTCGGACCGTACACGGCGCGCGCGGTCGCGGCGTTCGCCTACGGCATCCGCACGCCGGTCGTCGACACCAACGTGCGCCGGGTGCTCGCCCGGGCGCTGCGCGGCCAGGGCGAGGCCGGCCCGCCGCGCACGAACGCCGAACTGGCCGAGATGGCGTCGGTGCTGCCCGCCGACCCGGCTCGCGCCCGGCTGACCAACGCCGGCGCGATGGAACTCGGGCAGACCGTGTGCACGGCCCGGTCGCCGCGCTGCGACGAGTGCCCGCTCGCCGAGCTCTGCGCGTGGCGGGTGGCCGGGTACCCGGCCTACGACGGGCCGCGGGCCGCGGTGCAGAAGAAGTACGAGGGATCCGACCGGCAGGTGCGCGGCCTCGTGCTGCGCGAGCTCCGCGGCAGCGACACCCCGGTGCCCGTCGAGGTGATCGCGGCGGTGTGGGCGGATGCCGGCCAGCTGACGCGTGCGCTCGACGGGCTGCTGCGCGACGGACTCATCGTCTTCGACGACGACGCCTACGCCCTCCCCTGAGGATTCGTCCAGCCGCCGCGGCGCCCCCAGTCGCCCCAGTAGGCGAACG
>CAZPJC010000074.1:0-6497 GCA_964586645.1 uncultured Schumannella sp. | reverse complement strand
CGCGCGACGCCCTGGATCGGTGCGAACCGCTCGGGATGCGCCGTCACGCTGTACGGCAGGTCGTCCGGCGACGTGTCGCCCCAGCGGTCGCCGTACGGGATGACCCGGCCCCCGGCGTCGCGGTACTCACCGCGCGCGATCGGCGGCCGCCGGTATCCGTCCATCCGCCGAGCCTAGGCTGAGCGGGTGCCCCGCCTCCCGCTGAGACTGACCCGGGAGGCCGCGACCGCCGAGCTCACCGCGGCTCTCGCCGCCCTCAGGACCGAACTCGCGCTGCCGCAGGAGTTCCCCGCCGAGGTCCTCGCCGAGGCCGGCCGCGCCGTCGCCGAGCACGTCCTGCCCGAGCTCGATCTCGGCGAGATCCCGTTCGTCACGATCGACCCGGCTGGCGCGACCGACCTCGACCAGGCGCTCGCGATCGAGGCCGACGGCGCCGGCTGGCAGGTGTTCTACGCGATCGCCGATCTGCCGTCGTTCGTCGTTCCCGGCGGGGCGATCGACGCCGAGGCGCGGCTCCGCGGTCAGACCCTCTACGCGGCGGACGGGCGCATCCCGCTGCATCCGCCCGTGATCAGCGAAGGCGCGGCCTCCCTCCTGCCCGACCAGGAGCGCGCCGCGTTCGTCTGGGAGTTCGCGCTCGACGCGTCGGGGGCCACGACCTCCGCCCGGGTGCGGCGGGCCCGGGTGCGGAGCCGCCGCCAGTGGTCGTACGAGGACGCCCAGGCCGCTCTCGGCAGCGAGCCCATGCTCGGACTGTTGCAGCGAGTCGGTGAAGCCCGGCTCGCGCTCGAGAGCGCCCGCGGCGGCGCGAGCCTCGCGACCCCCGAGATCGTGGTCGAGCGCGACGCCGCCGGCTACCTGCTCGAGCGCCGGGTGCTGCGGCCGATCGAATCCTGGAACGCGCAGCTGTCGCTCATGACCGGGATGGCGGCCGCCCGGATGATGCTCGACGCGGGGCTCGGGATCCTGCGCACGATGCCGCCCGCCGAGCCCGCGGCGATCGAGCACTTCCGCCGGCAGACGATCGCCCTCGGAACCCCGTGGCCCGCCGACGAGCGGTACGGCGACTACCTCAGGCGCCTCGCGAACGACGACCCCCGGCACCTCGCCATCCGGCACGCCGCCGGGTCGCTCTTCCGCGGGGCCGCCTACCGGGCTTTCGACGGCGAGCCGCCCGAGGAGACGGTGCAGTCGGCGATCGGGGCGCCGTACACGCACGTCACCGCGCCCCTGCGTCGGCTCGTCGACAGGTTCGCCCTCGAGGTCTGCGTCGCCCTGTCGGCCGGTGACGAGGTGCCCGCCTGGGTGCGCGAGGCGCTCCCCGAGCTGCCGTCGCTCATGGCCCGCTCGGCGAACGCGTCGGGGCGTCTCGACCGGCGCACCCTCGACACCGTCGAGGCCGCCATCCTCGCGCCGCACGTCGGCGAGGAGTTCGAGGCGATCGCGATCACCGACGCCACGATCCAGCTCGCCGACCCCGCGGTCGAGGCGCCCTGCGCGGGTCCGCTCCGACCGGGTGACGAGGTGCGCGTGCGGCTCGCGGCCGCGGACATCCCGAGCGGTGTCGTGCGGTTCGAGCCCGTCAGTCCCTGAGCCGCACCGAGAGGCAGGTGACGCAGCCCTCGAGCTTCTCGAACTCCGTCACCGGTGTCGTGATCACCTCGAGGCCCCGCGCGCGCAGCAGATCGGCCGTCCGCGGTGCGGACGCCGACAGAAGCACGGTCGAGGCGTCGAGGACCACGACGGCGACGCCCTCGGGCTCGGGCACCGGCAGGAACTCGGGGAAGACGGCGGGATCGTCGATGAGCGGCGGGTAGCCGAGCACGGTCCCGTCCGGCAACGCCGTCACGCCCGACTTGAGATGCAGCACTCTCGACACCGGCACCGCGACCACCTCCCAGCCGCGAGGAGCCAGCAGCTCGCGCAACGCCTCGAGGCCGGCGTCGTCCGTGCGCGACCCGCGGCCGACGTAGACGGTGCGGCCGATCTTCAGCACGTCGCCCCCGTCGAGGTGCGCGGGCGGTTCGAGGCGGGCGACCTCGAGTCCCGTCCCGGCGACGGTGCGCGCCGCCGAGTCGACCTCGCCCCGGCGGGAGGCCGCGCCCGGCGACGTCAGCACCGCGAGGTCGTCGAAGACGACGACGGCGTCCTCGAGGAAGACCCCGTCGGGATGCTCGTCCGCCGCCTCGACCTCGGTCACCTCCCAGCCGCGCCCGCGGAAGACCTCGACGTAGTCCCGCCACTGCGCGAGAGCCAGCTCGGCATCCACGGGGACCCGATCGAGGTGCGTGAGCTCGCCGTCGGCGAGCAGCGGAGACGGGCGACGGACGAGGAGACGCGGCATGCCGCCAGGGTACCGAGGCATACTTTGTGCCATGCCCGAGCTGCCCGAGGTGCACGCGCTCGTCGCCGATCTGCGCTCCCGGCTGATCGGGCAGCGGATCGCGCGGCTCGACGTGCTGGCCTTCGCCGCGCTCAAGACCTACGACCCGCCGGTCTCCGCGCTCGAGGGGCTCGAGATCACCGGTGTCGAACGGCATGGCAAGTACCTCGACCTGATCGCGGGTCACCTGCACCTCGTCATCCACCTCGCACGCGCCGGCTGGCTGCGCTGGCGCGCGGAGGCGCCGAAGCCGAGCCTGAAGCGGGGCGGGCCGCTGGCCGCGCGTCTCGTGCTCGACGACGGCTCGGGCTTCGACCTCACCGAGGCGGGCACGAAGAAGAGCCTCGCGATCCACGTGGTGCGCGACCCGCAGGATGTCGAACGCGTCGCGACCCTCGGACCCGACCCCCTCGCCCCGGAGTTCACCGAGCAGCAGCTCGCCGACATCCTCGCCTCGGCCGGACGGTCGCAGATCAAGGGCGTGCTGCGCGACCAGCGGCAGATCGCCGGGATCGGCAACGCCTACTCCGACGAGATCCTGCACGTCGCGAAGATGTCGCCGTTCAAGCCCGCGAGCATGCCGCCCGAGGACGTGCACGTGCTGTACGCCGCGATCCAGTCGACGCTGCGGGATGCCGTGGCCCGCTCCGAGGGGCTCGCCGCGTCGGAGCTGAAGGGCGAGAAGAAGTCGAACCTGCGCGTGCACGGGCGCAACGGGGAGGCCTGCCCGGTGTGCGGCGACACGATCCGGCAGGTGATCTACGCCGACTCGACGTTCCAGTACTGCCCGACCTGCCAGACCGGCGGCAAACCGCTCGCCGACCGGGTGCTCAGCCGCTTGCTGAAGTAGCGATCGCGCGTTCGATGCCCGCGATCAGCACGTCGAGCACGAAGGCGTACTCGGCATCCCGATCGTGCACGGCGCCCTGCAGGACGAACGAGAGGTGCGGGGTCGGCGCCGGGGGCCGGCCCTCGAGCAGCTCGTCGACCTCGTAGGCGCTCGTCTCGAGACCGGCCTCGAGCCGGAGCTCGTGGAGGGTGAAGCCGAAGACGTGGTTGTCGATCGCGTGCGACACGTCGTGGGCGAGTTGCGGTCCGCAGCCGCCCGCGAGAAGGGCGCCGAGGATGTCGTCGGTGAAGCGGAGGCGGTGCGGGCCGACCGCCGGACGGCTCGTCGCCGCCGTGGCCGCCCACGGGTGGTCGAGCAGCACGAGGTAGGCGCCGAGCACGAGCGTGCGCAGGTCGTCCTGCCACGACAGCGTCTCGTCGCGGGTCGGGAACTCGGCGATGACGGCATCGACCATCGCGTCGAGCAGCACGTCCTTGCGGCTCACGTACCGGTAGAGCGACATCGCCTCGACGTCCAGGGCCGCGCCGACCCGACGCATGCTGACCCGGTCGATCCCCGACGTGTCGGCGAGCCGGATGCCGGCCGCGACGACCCGCTCGCGGCTGAGCGGCTCGCGACCGGGCGGAACGGGACGACGGGGCATCCCGCAGTGTACCGCGTAAACCTTACGGCGTAAGGGAATGGCTCCCGAGCAGATGGTCGGCGAGGAGTTCGAGGGTGCGCTCGCGACCGAGAGCACGATCCTGCGGCTCCCCGTCGCGGGACGCCGCGCTCGGCGACACCATCACCTCGTCGACCCCGAAGGTCGCGGCGAGAGCACCCGGCCGACGGGCGGCGGGCTCGGGGGCATCCACGATCCACTTCTCGAGCATCTGGTCGATCACGTGACGGGAGGCGACGTCCACCTCCTCGGCGGCGGCCGTCTCGACGGTGTCGATCGCACGCAGCGGCTTGCCGGTCCGCAGGCGGGCGAAGTTCTGCAGGGTCGGGAGCGCGCGGGCGTGCGCCTCGTCCGCGGTGTCGGCGACGACGACGTTGGCCGTGAGGAACGTCCGCGGAGCCGCCAGGGCCTCCGACGCCCGGAACTCGGAGCGGTAGATCCCGAGCGCGCGCTCGGTGCCCTCCCCCGAGAAGTGGTGGGCGAACACGTAGGGCAGCCCCAGCTTCGCCGCGAGGTGGGCGGAGTAGTCGCTCGACCCGAGCAGCCACATCTCCGGCGCGGCCGCCGCGGCCGGCGTGGCCCGCACGTCGTAGTCGCGCAGGCCGTCGGCGGTGTTGATCGTGATCGTCGCCCCGTCGCCGGCGAGGGCGCGGATGTCGCGGAGGTTCTCCTCGAATCTGTCGACATCGCTCGTCGGGCCGCTGCTGCGCAGCAGGGCGGTGATGACCGGATCGGACCCGGGAGCGCGGCCGATGCCGAGGTCGATGCGACCCGGCGCGATCGCCTCGAGCGCCGCGAAGTGCTCGGCCACCGTCAGCGGCGCGTGGTTGGGCAGCATGACCCCGCCCGACCCGACCCGCAGTCGTGACGTGCGCGCGGCGACGGCGGCGATCAGCACGGGCGGCGCGGTCGAGGCGACCGCCGGCATGTTGTGGTGCTCGGCGAACCAGTAGCGCGTGTAGCCGAGCTCGTCGGCCTTCTGGGCGAGGGCGAGGGATGCCGCGACGGCATCGGCGGACGACTGGGCGGTCGAGACCGGCACCAGGTCGAGGACGGAGAGGGCGAGAGGCATCACAGACGGCAACGCCGCGACGGCGCCGGGGATTCCGTCAGCGGACGAAACGGGCGATGCGCACCGGATGCCCGTGCAGCACATGCTCGGACCGCGTGCCGTCGTCCACGAAGCCGTTCCGCCGGTAGAACGCCTGCGCGCGCGGGTTGTCCTCGGCCGACCAGAGGAACGCCGGGGCGTCGCCGATCGCGGCGTCCAGCAGCGCCTGCCCGGCTCCGGATCCGTGAGCGGCGGCCAGCACGTAGATGCCCTCGAGTTCGAGATCCCGCGGGGCCTCGTCGCCGCGCCCGGGGCCGGTGCTGCACCAGCCGAGCACCTCCCCGGATCGCTCGGCGATCCAGACATCCGTGACGTCGTCGGCGATGATCTGCGCCCAGCGTTCGGCGCGAGCGCCGACATCCAGGTCGTCGAGCGCCCCGGGCGGCACGAGACGGCTGTACGTCTCGCGCCAGGACGCGACGTGCACCCGCGCGATCGCCGCCGCGTCCGCCGGCAGGGCGGGCCTGACGGTCAGCTCAGCGCTCGTCATCCTCGTCGTCATCGTCATCGTCATCGTCCGACTCGTCGTCCTCGGCGTCGTAGTCGCGGGGCTTGACGTAGGGGTCCTCGTCGCCCGCGTAGGTCGCGGTCGCGGCGGCGGCGCGCGCGGCCTCATCCCGCTGCTGCGCCTCCTGCAGGAGCGCCTCGATCGACGCCGCGTTCTCGGGGATGGCGTCCGCGATGAACTCGAGCGACGGCGTGAGGCGGGTGTTGAGGTTCTTGCCCACCTCGGTGCGCAGCAACCCGGTCGCCGCCTTGAGCGCGAGCGCCGAATCGGCCCGCTCCTCCGGCGACCCGTACACCGTGTAGAACACGGACGCGTGCTGGAGGTCGCCCGTGACGCGGACATCCGTGATCGTCACGAACCCCAGCCGCGGATCCCGCAGCCCCTTCTCGAGGCGCTTCGCGATCACTTCCTTGATCCGGTCGGCGACCTTCGCCGCACGATCTCCCTGAGCCATGAACGCCTCCAAAGAAAGCTGGGGATGAAAGGGCGAAACGCCCTCAAAGCAATTGAACGTCGAGCCGTGGAACAGGTCCGAACGAAACCGGAGGGGTCTCCGCCCGCTCGCGAAAGTGAATCGGGGTGGGGGTCCCCGCTCTTCACTTTCGCGAGCGGGCGGGGACCCCGACAGCCTGGGTTACGCCCGGACCTTTTCCTTGAGCTCGATGGTCTCGATCTCGTCACCGATCTGGATGTCGTTGAACTTGCCGAGGCCGATACCGGCTTCGAAGTCCGTGCGGACCTCGGTGACGTCGTCCTTGAACCGGCGGAGCGAGTCGATGGCGAGGTTGTCGCCGATGACCACGCCGTCGCGGATGACGCGCGCCTTGGCGTTGCGCGTGATCGTGCCGGAGCGGACGATGACACCGGCGATGTTGCCGGCCTTGGAGGAGCGGAACACCTCGCGGATCTCGGCGACACCCGACTGCACCTCTTCGAACTCGGGCTTGAGCATGCCCTTGAGCGAGTTCTCGATGTCTTCGAGCG
>CAZPJC010000073.1:0-11187 GCA_964586645.1 uncultured Schumannella sp. | reverse complement strand
CTCCTTATTTACTGCACGGTGACAGTGATGGATGTTGTCGTTCCATCGGGATCCGTCCCCGCTCACGAACGTTCGCGGGACTTCGATCGGATATGCCGTGGGCCTTCCCGCGCGCGAACGACCGGAGTCGTTTTCAGCGGGGGGAGACGTGCGCGAAAGCACACACCCGGTCGAGTGTAGTCGACCGGGTGTGTGCGTGCAATGTGACGCGGGGTTACGGAGCCGGGGTGCCCGTCGGCGTGGGCGTCGGCGTCGCACTCTCCGACGGGGTCGGGGTGGGCGTCGGGGTCGCCGTCGGCTTCGGCCCGATCGGTGTCGCCGCCTGCGTGGCGTCGAAGCCGTGCTCGAGCAGAGCCTCGGTGGCGTCGTCGGCGGTCGCGGATGGATCGGCCAGCACGAACATGAACGCCGTGACGGTCGAGGTGTTGCCTCCGCCCTCCGACGCACCCGAACCGGTGACGCTCGTCACGAGGAAGAGGCGGGGCCCTCTTTGCATCGCGGCGACGAACGAGAGCACCTGGCCCGCGGTGTTGTCGGTGAACGTGATCGTGATCGGCACCGTGTACAGGTTCGGGATCGATGCGACGGCCTCGGCGCTGGCCTCGGCGCTGCCCTCGGCGTCGGTCGGCGCTCCGTACGGCTGCGCTTCCCCGGTCGTGATCCCGGTGACGTTCGTGCCGGTTGCGCTCTGATAGCCCGCGAGCAGGCTGTAGATGAAATCGGTGTCGATGGCGCCGGGGATCGCGATCCGCAGCACCTCCAACTCATCCTCCAGTGCCTCCAGATCTTCGAACTGCGCCTTCATGACCTGGAGCGTCCCGAGCTGGACCTGGTTGTTCGCCTCGGCGTTCGCGAGCTCCAGCTCGGCGGCCGAGAGGCGGGCCAGCATCGGCGAGATGCCGAGCAGATATCCGAGGGCGAGGACCGCGATGATCACGACCGCCGTCCCGAGTGCCCAGATGCGCGTGCCGGTCACGGGACCGCTCCTTCCGTCGGGGTGGGTGCCGGCGTCGCGCCGGCATCTACGAGAACTTCGTCGTCGGCGGGGGCGTCGTCCGCCGCAGCACCGTCCGCCGCGTATCTCAGCGCCAGCACCTCCTCGTCGAAGGCGACGAGGACCTGAGTGCGGTAGGTGCCGTCCTCCAGGATCGTCGTCGTGATGGCCACGTCGGCGACGCCACCGAGGGCGCGAACGGCCCGGGCGAAGTCGCCGGCGCTCGCGTAGGTGGCGGACTCGACGGTCACCGTCATGACCGCGACCCGGGCGCGCCGCAGCGGACCCTCGGGGATCAGCGCGGGCTCCCACGGAGCGGGACCGGCGACGGCGATCTCGGTGATCGTGCAGGCGCACGGCAAGGATCCGAGCACCTGGTCGCTCAGCTGCAACCAGTCGACCTCGTTCGTCGTCACCGTGCGGAGGGTGCTCTCGGTCGCCGCGACCTGCGCGGCCGCCTGCGCACCCGCCGAATACTCGGACTGCTGGGCGAGGATCTGAAGCGTCTGCTCCTGCGCCGTCGCGAGGCGAGCCTCCGTCTGTGTCGTCAGCAAGAACGCGAAGCCCGTCCCGGCACCGGCGACGACGAGGGCGAGGATGACGAGCAATCCCATCATCCGCCGCGCGCCTCGGGTCTTCTCCCGCTGCTTGACGCTGGGCGGAAGCAGCTGGACTCGGGGTTCTCCCGCGAGGGTGAGACCGGGGATCGACGCGGCGCTCACGAGTGGCTCCCAAGGGCGAGGCCCAGGGCGGTCGTGTAGGCGTCCTGGTCCGGGCGCGCTCCACGATCGCGCTTCGACGCCGGAATGTTCAGCGCCGCCTCCGCGGGCATCACCGGGAGGCCCGTGAGCTCCTGGAGCGCGGCCGGCAGACCCAGCATCTGGGCACCACCGCCGGTCAGCAGGATGCGCTGCGGCGGCTCGGCCGGGTGTGCGGCGGCGTAGTAGCTGATGGTGCTGCGGATGCCGGCCAGCAGTTCTCCGACGACCTCGTAGATGATCTCGAGCACCGGTCGGTCTTCGGCCCGCATCATCGGACCGCCCATGCCGATCGCGCGCTTCGCCTGCTCCGCCTGAGCCGGGGCCCACTGAAGTCGGTTGCCGATCGCCCGGGTGACGTCCTCGCCGCCGTTGGTCAGGATGCGCACGAACAGCGGCACCCCGTCGTGGGCAACGACGACGTTCGTCGAGTTGGCGCCGATCGAGACGAGCACGTCACGACCGCGAGCGGTCCGGATCGGCGCGATCGCGCGCGTCATCGCGAACGGGATCAGATCGACCTGCACGGGGCGCAGTCCGGCGCCCAGGGCAGCAGCTACGTTGGCGTTGACCGCATCCTTGATCGCCGCGACCAGAAGTCCGGTGACCTGCGGACCGCTCTCGCCCGACTCCTCGCCGATCGGGTAGAAGTCGAGCAGGGCGTCTGCGACCGGCACGGGCAGCAGGTCCTGCACGATGAACGGCAGCGACTCCCTGATCTGCGCGAGCGGCGCTCGAGCGACCGAGAGGTCGCGGGCGAACACCCGAGAGCCCCCCATGCCGAGAACGACGTCCTTGGTCTTGAAACCTCCGGCCGACCAGAGGCGCTTGAGCGCCGAACCGACGGTGCTCACCTCGACGACCTCGCCGCGACGTACCGACGTCTCCGGCAGTGCGACTTCCGCATAGCGGACGATCGACGGCTTGGCGCCGTCGAATCCTTGGACTTCGACCGCGCGTACTGACGCGCTTCCGATATCCACTCCGACAACCGTGCCCCCCATGGACGGTTCTCCTTTCCTTCGTGTGTGTTAGGTGATGCCGAACAAAGACAGGTAGGCGCGCACGAGCGGCGCACCGGCGAGGATCGCGATCCAGGCCCCCGCGAGAATCCACGGGCCGAACGCGATCGCGGCTTTGCGCCCGCGACCGGCAAGCAGCATCCCGACGCCGACCAGGCCGCCGAGGATGAAGGCGGCGACCGTGCCGAGGATGAGCTCGGGAACGCCGAGCCAGCCGAGGAAGAGGCCGACGACGCCCGCGAGCTTGACGTCGCCCATGCCCATGGCTCCGGGACGCGCGAGCGCGAGGATCAGGTAGAGCCCGCCGGTCGCGACCGCGCCGATGCCGGCCGTCGCCAGGGCGGCCCAGGAGCCGGTGAGCAGAGCCGCGACGCCGAGCAGGGCGAGGCCGACGAGGTACGCGGGCAGCACGATGACGTTCGGCAGACGACGGGTGTCGAGGTCGATGAGCGCGAGCGCGATGCTGATCGCGACGAGATAGAGGTACGCGACGAGCTGGAGCACGGCGGCCGCGACCTCGGGTCCACCCGACGCGGCGAAGACCGCCGGGACGAAGCGCCAGGCTACGAGGCCGAAGGCGATCGCGCCGGCGAGTTCGACGAGCGGGTAACGCACCGAGATCGGGGCGGCGCAGTCACGGCACTTGCCGCGCAGCACGAGCCAGGAGATCAGCGGGATGTTGTCGTACCCGCGCACCTCGTGCCCGCAGGTGCCGCACGCGCTCGGCGGCGCGACGATCGACTTGCCGAGCGGCACCCGGTAGATGACGACGTTGAGAAACGAGCCGATCAGCGTGCCGAAGGCACCGACCATGAGAGCCGCGGCCATCAATTGCCCTCCGCTACGTTGCGCAGCGAGACCAGCGTGCGGTCGCTCTCGGTCGGCACCGTCGTCGAGATGATCCCGCCGGTGTTGAGGTTGTAACCCGGCAGGCCCACCGCCGTGTACTGCAGTTCGGAGTTGTTGGTCATGGCCGTCGACCCGGAGAAGATCTGGCCCTTGACCTCGATCCCCGAGACGGTCGACACGAGGCACGGCGAGTAGATCATCGTCGACATGTTGATGAACTTCGAGTTGCCGTCGATGACGATCGACCCCGAGTTGCAGGTCGGCACGCCGTTCGCGCTGGTGTCGGGGTTGATCAACCAGAGTCGGTGCGCGCCGCCCGTTGCGGTGAGGGTCGCGGAGTTACCGAAATGGATCTTGTTGGCGATGATCGCGAGATCGGCGTAGACGTTGGCCTGGGTGTTGTTGGCCATCTCGAGCGTTCCGCTGCAGGTGCGGCCGTCGAGCACTCCCGGCGTGGTCCCGAAGGCCAGGATCGCCGCCTTGACCGCGTTCTGGCTGCAGTCCGGGCCGATCGTGCGGACGGTGAATCCCACCCAGGTCTGCGAGGTGAAGTGTGAGGGAATCGACCCGAAGTCGATCCACGCCGGGACGATCGGCGAGGGCGGCAGGTCGCTGCCGAAGGTCGGCGACGTGATCGGGTTCTGCACAGTGATCTTCGCGTTGCCGCCCCACCAGTTCGGGATACCCGAGTCCTTGACCTGCGTCACCACCGTGCCCGAGATGGTCGTGGCGCCGGCGTTGGTCACCCTCGTCGTGCCGTAGACGTAGCTCTGGCCGCCGAGCGTGCCGCCGCCGAGCGACATGCTGTACGCCTTGACCCCGCCGCTCACCGTGATGTTGCCGCCGGTCGTGAAGTCGGAGGTCGACCACACCTTGGTGACCTTCGAGCTGTTGTTCATCGTCACGCCGTTGCCGACGGCGTAACCGCCCACCTCGCCGGAGTTCGCGAAGTTGACCCGTCCGCTCGCGTAGACGTTGCCGCTGATGTCGCAGCCGTTGTCGACCGTGAGGTTGCCGCCGTTGACGACGAGGTTCGCCGTGGCCTGGAAGTTGTTGTTGCAGGTCACGTTGCCGGTCGCGACGATGACCTCGGGAGTGCTGCCGTCGAGCGAGACCAGCTCGCCCCCGTTGCCGAAGGAACCGGCGCTGTAGGCGTAGACGGCCGGGCCGCTCGCGATGATCGACTGCGGCGCCGAGGTCGCCGAGAGGACAGCCTCGAGGCTGGCGACATCCCGGCCGGTGGCTCCGCCGGCGCCTTCCGCGGTCGCGTAGCCGGTCGAGAGGATGCGCACCTGCGTCGTCGTGCCGGGCGGGCAGCCGCGCACCCAGCCCGAGCCCGACGGCACCCAGATGGTCGCGACGTACTCGGGAGTGGCACCGGCGGCGCTGGCGTACCGGTTGGCGTTCGCCGCACAGTTCCCCGCGATCAGCCCGGCTCGCGCTACTGCGATCCCGGCTTCGGCCGCGGCCTGCGACTGGACGCCGGCCCGGGTGACGGAGGTGTACTGGGTCGCCGCGACGACCGACGACGCGACGAGCGAGGTGGTCAACAACGACACGGCGAGGAGGCCGATGACCATCGCCAACCCGGCACCCTTTTCTTCCGCACGGAGGCGCCGCAGCGTCGAGGAGATGCGCGTCAATAGCATGTCGTTGTCTCCGTCACTCCGGCCAGAGGGGACGACGTGAAGTCGATCGCGACGGGCTGGTTCTGGTCGTTGGTCGTTGCGTTGAAGGCGACCGACACGTTCGCGCCGGCCGTGCTGAAGATCGTCGAACCGCTGCGCGCCGTGATCCCGTCGACGAGCAGCGTCCAGGTCGCGAGCTGCGAGGCCGTGGGCACCGCCACCGGCGTGCCCGGGGTCGTCGAGGTCGTGCGGATCGTGTGGGCCGACGCGGAGTAGTACCAGGCGCGGCAGGTCCACTGCAGCGTCGCGGCACCGCCCGCGACGCGGGCGACGAGCAACTGATCCGAGCCGGACGCCGTGAGCTTGAACCCCGACGAGTTGCGGATACCGGTGTCGATCGTCGTGCCGGCGAGCTGGGCATCCGTCGTCGTCGACGTGACGGAACTCACCTGCTGCTGGGCCCGGAACTGCCCGATGAAGATGCCGCCGGCGACCATGGCGACAAGGGCGAAGATCGCCGAAGCGACGAGCAGTTCGGTCAGAGTGAACCCGGCGTCGCGGCGACCGGTGTCGAGCGCGGCGGTCATCGGACCAGAACCAGGGTGGCCGCGGTGGCGAGTGCGGCCGAGGTGTCAGTGCGGATGGCGGTGACCGACACGCGCACGGTGCCGGATCCGACCGGGCAGGTCGCGACGGTGCGGGTGACCCGGATGTCGACGCCGCGCGGGTCGGTGAAGTCGAGCACCGCGGGAAGCGCGGTGATGCTCGAGCAGGTCGGGCCGGCCGCCTGGGCGAGGCGCAACTGCTCGTTGACGAGCTGCGTCGCCGTGGCGAGCGTCGTGTTGGCGGCCGACTGCTGAAGCCCCTGGATCAGGAGCGGCAGGAAGAGCACCGCGAGGATCGCGAGCATGAACATCGAGATCGTGGTCTCGATCAGGCCGAAGCCGGATTCCGAGCGGAGTCGCTCGATGATGCGAGTGAACATGACAGTCGAGCCCCCCTCTCGTGTCGTGCGGGTGAAGCGGGTAGGTGGGGCGCCGCCGAAGCGACGCCCCACCCAGTTAGTCCCTGAGGACTGGATCAGCAACCGCCCGCGGCGACCGCGGTCGACTCGGTGATGTTGAACTCGTTGCCGGCCTCCGAGGTGACGGCCATGCAGAAGGTCGAGACCGTGCTGGCCGCGTCGATCGAGACGAGGGTCGTGCCCGAGCTCTGGTTGTAGCCGAACTCCTCGAGGTCGGCGACGGCCGGGACCGCGTCGTTGGCCGTGACGGCCGAGATGTAGGCGACCTTGGCGACACCGAGGTCGGACTTGGCAGCCGCGTCGCGGGCCTGGTCCTGCTGGCCGAGGAACACCGGAACGGCGATCGCGGTCAGGATGCCGATGATGAGAACGACGACGAGCAGCTCGATGAGCGTGAAGCCCTTCTCGTCCTTGGCGAGCATCTCGCGCTTCGCGGCGAGCGACTTGTGAATTGCAGTGATCAAATTTCCTATCCTTTTCGTTTGATAACGAGTTAGTGGACAGGCGGCCCCCCATGGTGAAACTGGCCCCCTGGTGCAATATTCAGTTGTAAGTGGCATCCGCCGTAATCCCGCAAAGGGGGGTATGACGGCAAAAACACGCCCCCAGTCCGGGGGTTATTGGCCGATCTGGTCGTAGAGCGAGAACATCGGCAGGTAGAGCGAGACGATGATCCCGCCGATGAGCACGCCGATGACGGCGATCATGAGCGGTTCGATGAGCGACGTGAGCGCCTCGGTGGTGGTCTGCACCTCGTCGTCGTAGAAGTCGGCGATCTTGCCGAGCATCTGCTCGAGCGCCCCCGAGTCCTCACCGACCGAGATCATCTGCACGACCATCGCCGGGAAGACCGGATGCTCGCTCAGCGGCGCGGCGATCGAGCGCCCCGAACGCACGGAGTCCTGCACCTCGTGCAGGGCCCGCTGCAGCACCCAGTTGTTCGACGTGTCCGCCACGATCGCCAGGGCCTGAAGGATCGGCACCCCGGAGCGCGTCATGGTGCCGAGGTTGCGCGTCACGCGCGCGATCGCGACCTTCTGAAACAGCGGGCCGAAGACGGGCAGCTTGAGCTTCAGCGGATCGACGAACGACCGCACCTTGTCGGTGTTCTTGTTCTTGCGCCACCAGAACACGAAGGCGACCGCCAGGATGACGACGAGGGGGATCGCCCAGATCGCGTTCTCGGACAACGTCACGAGGATCTGCGTGGGGATCGGCAGGTCGCCGCCGAGGTCTTCGAACATCTTCTTGAAGACCGGGACGATGAACACGATCATGCCGACGACGCCGATGATCGCCATGGCGAGCACCACGAGCGGATACGTCATCGCCGACTTGATCGTCGACATCAGCTTGACGTCCTTCTCGAAGGTGTGCGCGACCGACTCGAGCGCCTGCTCGAGGAAGCCGCCGACCTCGCCGGCGCGCACGAGATGGATCATGAGCGGCGGGAAGACGGAATCGTGCTTCGCGAGCGCCTCGGAGAGCGACGAGCCGGTCTCGACCTGGCCGCGGACGATGCCGAGCGTGCGCGCGAGCTTCACGTTCTCGGTCTGCTCCGACAGGATCGTCAGCGCCTTGAGCAGCGACAGGCCGGCGGCCACCATCGTCGCCATCTGGCGCGCCATGACCGCGAGATCTTTGAGCTTCAGGCCCTTCTCGAAGCCGCCGAAGTTCAGCTCCATCTGCAGACCGGTGCCGGTCGCCGACTGGTTGATCTCGACCGGAGTGACGCCCATCGTGCGGAGGCGCGTGACGACGGCCGCCTCGCTGGGCGCCTCGACCTTGCCCTTCACGACCTTGCCGGCCGCATCGCGACCCTTGTACGCGTACGTGAGGACATTGCTCATCGGTGTGCTCCGAAGTCAGAGGCGAACGAAGCGCCCGCGGGATCGACATCGCCCGTTCGGTGAACGAGCCGTTTGAAGTCCTCCTGGTCGTGCACCTTCTCGAGCGCCGCTCCGTAGGAGACGGTGCCGCTGTTGACCAGGTCGGCCAGGTGCTGATCCATCGTGTGCATGCCCGCTGCGCGGCCCGCCTGGAGCGCCGAACGGATCTGATAGGTCTTGCCCTCGCGGATCAGGTTGGCGATGGCCGGCGTCGTGACGAGCACCTCGGTCGCGACCGCACGTCCAGACCCCGACGCGCGCTTGACGAGCGTCTGGCAGATGACGCCTTGGAGCGTCGCCGCGAGCTGCGTGCGCACCTGGCCTTGCTGGTGCGGCGGGAACACGTCGATCACGCGGTCGATCGTCTGGCCGGCATCCTGCGTGTGCAGTGTCGCGAAGACCAGGTGACCGGTCTCGGCCGCCGTCAGCGCCACCGAGATCGTCTCCAGATCGCGGAGCTCACCGATCAGGATGACGTCGGGGTCCTGCCGCAGCACGTGCTTGAGCGCGTTCGCGAAGCTCTGCGTGTCGGCCCCGACCTCGCGCTGGTTGACCAGCGATCGCTTGTTCGGGTGCATGAACTCGATCGGGTCCTCGACCGTCACGATGTGGTCGGCGCGCGTCGTGTTGACCAGATCGATGAGCGCGGCGAGTGTCGTCGACTTTCCCGAACCGGTTGGCCCGGTGACGAGCACGAGCCCGCGCGGCAGCTTCCCGAACTCGCCGACCACGTCGGGCACGCCGAGTGCGGAGAGCGGCTTGATCTCGGTCGGGATGAGACGGAACGCCCCGCCGATCGCGCCGCGCTGCAGGTAGAAGTTGACGCGGAATCGCGACTCCTCCGAAAGCGTGAACGCGAAGTCGAGTTCGAGCACCTCGTCGAACTGGGCCTGCTGCTCGTCGGTGAGGAGGCTGTAGAGCGCCGCGGCGACCCGCTCGCGGTCCCAGGCCTCGGCGCCGGCGATCGGCTTGAGCCCGCCGTCGACGCGGATCATCGGCGGTGCCCCGATCGAGACGTGCAGGTCGGACGCCCCCTCCATCACGACGGTCTCGAGCGCCATGAGCAGCTCCGAGTCGACGCGGGCCCGCGCGGCGATCGTGAAGTCGTCGGGGATGAACGCCGGCCGCGTCGGCTTCTCGAGCCGCTGGCTGAGCGGCGGGATGATCGTGAACTCGGGGACGGTCAGCACCGACGACGACGGCGGCATCGTGAGCCCCGGAATCGAACCCTCGCTCGGCGCTGGCGTGTAGCCGGGCACGGGCGCGTCGACCCGGTGCTCGTCGACGGTCGGCATCGTGAGCCCGGGCGTCATCCCCTCGGGTGCCGGCGTGTAGCCCGGGACCGCCGTGGGCGGGGAAAGAGCCGGGGCCGGCGCCGAGGCGTCGATGTTCGCGACCGCGGGGGGCGGCAATTGCGAGAGGTCGACAGGCGTCGACCCCGGCGGCATGGGTGGCTGCACTCCGCGCGGAGGGGGCATCGCCCCGGCAGCCCCGGGTACTCCGAGCGGCGGATTCGCCGGATCGGTCACCGGAATCTCATAGACGGGCTTGTTCACGGGCGGTTCCCCTTCCAGTCGTGAACGGAGTCAGGCGACGACACGGAGGATCTCCTCGATCGAGGTCAGCCCGAGCACGGCCTTCGCCCACCCGTCCTGACGGAGCGTCGACATCCCCTGCTCGATCGCCAGCCGGCCGATTTCGGCGCTCGAGGCGCGCGCGACGGCGAGGCGTTCGATGTCTTCGGTGACCGGCATGACCTCATGCAGGGCGATGCGCCCGCGGTACCCGGTGTTGGAGCACGAGGTGCAGCCCGTCGCCTTGTACAACGTCGGCTGCGGGTCGCCGGGCTTTGCGAAGCGCATCGCCGAGAGCTCCTCGAAGGTCGGCTGATAGGCGGTCTTGCATCGGTCGCAGAGCCGGCGCGCGAGGCGCTGGGCGACGATGCAGTCGAGCGCCGAGCCGACGAGGAACGGTTCGATGTTCATCTCGATGAGCCGGGTGATCGCGCTGGGCGCGTCGTTGGTGTGCAGGGTCGAGAGCACGAGGTGACCGGTGAGCGACGCCTCGATCGCGATCTGCGCGGTCTCGTGGTCGCGGATCTCACCGAGGAGGACGACATCCGGGTCGGAACGCAGGATGCTGCGCAGCGCGCTCGCGAACGTCAGGCCCGCCTTGGGGTTGACCTGCACCTGGTTGATGCCCGGGATGCGGTACTCGACCGGATCCTCGACGGTGATGACGTTGATCTCAGGCCGCGCGACCTCGTGCAGCGTCGTGTACAGCGTCGTCGACTTGCCGGAACCGGTCGGGCCGGTGACCAGGATCATGCCGTATGGCTTCGTGTAGGACGCCTTGTAGACGGCGGCGTTGCGCTCGAGGAGACGCAGCTGCTCCATCCCGAGACCCGTCATCGAGTTGTCGAGGATACGCATGACGACCTTCTCGCCGAACACCGTCGGCAGGGTCGCGACGCGGAGATCGATCTGCTTGCCGCCGTGGATGACCGACATGCGGCCGTCCTGCGGCTTGCGGCGCTCGGAGATGTCGATGTCCGACATGATCTTGAGCCGCGAGATGACGCCGTTCTGGATGTTCTTGGGCGCGCGCTGCATCTCGTGCAGCACGCCGTCGATGCGATAGCGCACGTGCATGTCGCGCTCGGCGGGCTCGATGTGAATGTCGGACGCCTGGTCGGAGATCGCCTGGCTGATGAGCAGGTTCACGAAGCGCACGATCGGCGCGTCGTCCTCGCTCGCCTCGGCGGCGACGGGGACGAGGTCGCTCGACGGTCCGTTCTCTTCGACGATCGCGGTCGTGAGCTCGCTGAGCTCCCCGTCGGAGCGCACGAAGCGCGCGATCGCGGCCATCAGGTCGTTGCGTTCGGCGACAACCGGACGCACCTGCATGCGGATCGCCGCGCGCACGTCGTCGAGGGCGAGCACGTCGCGCGGGTCGGCCATCGCGAGCATGAGCCGATCGCCGTCGCGGCCGATCGGCAGCACCTCGTAGCGGCGCACGAGTTG
>CAZPJC010000072.1:8062-11273 GCA_964586645.1 uncultured Schumannella sp. | reverse complement strand
TGAGGACGCGCGCCACCTCGGCGCTCCCCCGAGGCGGGTCGACCCAGTGCCAGGACTGGCCGAACGTGACGGCGTCGAATGTCTCGTCGCGGAACGGCAGCTGCTCGGCCGTGCCGGTCGCGGTCGGCACGCCGGGGTGCTTCGCGGCGAGGACCGCGAGCATCCCCGGGTCGGGATCGACGGCGGTGACGTCACGGCCGGCCACGAGCAGCGCGTCCGTGAGCTTGCCCGTCCCGGTGCCGACATCCGCGACGGCCGTCGCGTCGCCGAGGAGCCATTCGACCGCCTCGACCGGGTAGCCCGGGCGCACGCGCTCGTACAGGTCGGCGATGCTCCCGAAGTTGCGGGAGCGCTCGGCGGTCCAGGCGGTCATGCCCCCAGCATCCGCCTCCAACCTCGGAGATCGCAGGGTAGGCGCTAGCGCTTGCGCTTCTCCCGCACGCGCATGTTGACGACGACCGGGGTGCCCTGGAAGCCGTACACCTCGCGCAGCCGGCGCTGGATGAAGCGACGGTAACCCGGATCGAGGAAGCCGGTCGTGAACAGCACGAACGTCGGCGGGCGGGTCGCGGCCTGCGTGCCGAACAGGATGCGCGGCTGCTTGCCGCCGCGCACGGGGTGCGGATGCTCGGCCGCGAGCTCGGCGAGCAGCGCGTTGAACTTGCCGGTCGGGATGCGCATGTCCCAGCTCTCGAGCGCGGTCTCGAGCGCCGGGACGAGCTTCTCGAGGTGGCGCCCGGTGCGCGCCGAGATGTTGACCCGCGGAGCCCAGGCGACGTGCGCGAGATCCTGCTCGATCTCGCGTTCGAGATACCGGCGGCGCTCGTCGTCGAGGAGGTCCCACTTGTTGAACGCGAGCACGAGCGCGCGGCCCGAGTCCAGCACGAGCTCGATGATCCGCAGGTCCTGCGTCGAGATCTCCTCGGTGACGTCGAGCACGACGACGGCGACCTCGGCCTTCTCGAGCGCGGCGGCGGTACGCAGAGACGCGTAGAAGTCGGCGCCGTGCTGCAGGTGCACGCGCTTGCGGATGCCCGCGGTGTCGACGAACGTCCAGATGCGGCCGGCGAGCTCGATGTTCTCGTCGACCGGGTCGCGCGTGGTGCCGGCCATCGGGTCGACGACGACGCGCTCCTCACCGGCGGCCTTGTTGAGCAACGAGCTCTTGCCGACGTTCGGGCGGCCGAGGATCGCGACCCGGCGCGGGCCGCCGATCTCCTGCTTCGCGACGGCCGAGACCTCCGGCAGCACCTTCATCACCTCGTCGAGCACGTCGGCGACGCCGCGGCCGTGGATCGCGGAGACCGGCCACGGCTCGCCGAGCCCCAGGCTCCACAGCTCCGCGGCCAGCGTGTCGCGCACCGCGTCGTCGGCCTTGTTGGCGACGAGGATGACGGGGCGCTTCGAGGCGCGCAGCATCCGCACGACGTGCTCGTCGGTCGCGGTCGCGCCGACGTTGATGTCGACGACGAACAGCACGGCGTCGGCCAGGTCGACCGCGACCTCCGCCTGCGCGGCGACCGAGGCGTTGATGCCCTTCGCGTCGGGCTCCCAGCCGCCGGTGTCGACGAGCGTGAACCGCCGCCCGAGCCACTCCGACTTGTACGACACGCGGTCGCGGGTCACGCCCGGCACGTCCTCGACGACCGCTTCGCGGCGGCCGAGGATGCGGTTGACGAGCGCGGACTTGCCGACGTTCGGCCGGCCGACGATCGCGAGCACGGGCAGCGCCGGCAGGTACGTGATGCCGTCGGGACCGGCTTGCGCGATCTCGAGGAGGTCGAGGTCCTCCTCGTCGAGCTCGTAGTCGGCCAGGCCCGCGCGGAGCGAGGCCGCGCGCTGCTCGGCGAGGTCGTCGTCGAGGGCGTCGAGGCGCTCGGTGAGCGCCGGATCGAGCTCGGCGTCGAACTCGTCGTCGCCGGACGTCGGAGTGTTGTCGGTCATCGTGCTGCCTCCACCAGGTCGAGCACGGCCCGTACGGTCTGCTCGAAATCCAGGTCGGTCGAATCCAGGGTGGTCACGCCGGGGGCCGCGGTGAGGAAGTCGACGACGCGGGAGTCCTTCTGATCCCGCTCCCGGAGTTGTTCGGCGGTCGACGCCGAACCCGGCGCGAGCTCGCCGGCGCGGCGGGCGATGCGCACCGCCTCATCCGCGGTGAGCAGGATGCGCACGTCGGCGTCGGGCGCGACGACGGTCGTGATGTCGCGACCCTCGACGACGATCCCCGCCTCGCGGCTCGCGGCGATCATCGCGCGGAACATCCCGGTGAGCCGGGTCCGCACCTCGGGGATGCGCGCCACGTCGCTCACGGCCGCGGTGACCCGCGGCTCGCGGATCGCGGCGGTGACGTCGGTGTCGCCGACCGACACGAGCGTGCCCTCATCCGTCGGAACGGTGCGGTAGCGCAGTTCGTCGACCAGGGCGATCACGGCATCCGCGTCGGCCACGTCGGCACCGCGCTCGAGCGCGAGCCAGGTGAGGGCGCGGTACGCGGCGCCGGTGTCGAGGAAGTCGAAACCGAGGCGGTTCGCCGCCGCACGGCTGACGCTCGACTTGCCGCTTCCGGCGGGGCCGTCGACGGCCACGACCAGCGCCGTCGGAGTGGCGGTGGTCATGACGTTCCCCCCGCGAGCTGCCAGCCGCGGGCCTGCAGCGCCTCGGTGAGCGTCGCGGCGACCTCGGGCAGCACGGCGATCTCGGCGAAGCCGATCTGCGCACCCGGGGAGTGCTCGAGCCGGAGATCCTCCATGTTGACCCCCTCCTCGCCGATCTCGGTCAACAGGCGCGCGATCTCCCCCGGCACGTCGGCGACCTGCACGATCAGGGTCGCGTACCGGGCGTCGCTGCCGTGCTTGCCCGGGATGCGGGCGACGCCCTGGTTGCCCCGCGTGAGCATCGCGGCGAGCCGGGTCGGCGCTCCGGGGGCGTTCGGGGCGGCGAGAGCGGCGAGCACGCCGTCGAGCTCGTCACGGAAGGCGCCGAGCACCTCGGCGACCGGGCCGGCGTTGGCACCGAGGATCTGGATCCATAGCTCCGGGTCGCTGGCGGCGATCCGGGTCGTGTCGCGCAGACCCTGGCCCGCGAGGGCGGGGACGGCATCGCTCCCGCTCAGCAGTCGTGCCGCGAGAAGCGACGCGACGACCTGCGGCACGTGCGAGACGAGGGCGACACCGCGGTCGTGCTCCTCGGGGCTCAGCCGGATCGGCGTCGA
>CAZPJC010000072.1:5789-7962 GCA_964586645.1 uncultured Schumannella sp. | reverse complement strand
GGAGAGGCCGAGGCGGGAGCTCAGGCGTGCAGCAGTCATCGGTTCAATCCTGGTCGGAGGGAGAGGTGGAGCGGGGCGTGCGCGCGAGCGTCAGCAACTGACCCAGCTCCAGCTTACCGAGATCGCGGGACTTCCCCGACGCGAGGGTGCCCAGATGCAGCGGACCGAACTGCCGGCGCACCAGTTCCAGCACCGGATGGCCCACGGCATCCAGCATGCGGCGCACGATCCGGTTGCGGCCGGAGTGCAGGGTGATCTCGACGATGCTCCGATCGGCCGCCGGCTCGCCGATCAGCCGGGCCTTGTCGGCGCGGATCGGGCCGTCCTCGAGCTCGAACCCCTCGCGCAGCTTCTTGAGCGCCGCCGGGAAGACGACACCCCGGACCGTCGCGATGTAGGTCTTCTCGACGCCGAACGACGGATGCGCGAGCACCTGCGCGAGGTCCCCGTCGTTGGTGAGGATGAGCAGGCCGCTCGTGTCGGCGTCGAGGCGGCCGACGTTGAACAGCCGCTCCTCGTAGCCCGCGGTGAACTCGCGGAGGTCGCGCTTGCCGCGGTCGTCGGCCATCGACGAGACGACGCCGACCGGCTTGTTGAGCATGACGTAGCGCTTCGAGACATCCAGCTGGATCGCGACGCCGTCGACCGACACCCGGTCGACGGCCGGGTCGACGCGGCGGCCGGGCTCGGTGACGACCTCGCCGTTGACCGAGACCCGGCCCTCCGCGATGTACTGCTCGCAGACCCGCCGCGACGCGACCCCGGCGGCCGCGAGCACCTTCTGCAGGCGCTCGCCCGTCGGGAGATCGGCGGATCCCGGTGCGTCGCTCACGAGAGGTCGTCGAATCCGTCGCTGCCGTCGGCGAGCAGCGGCGAGATCTTCGGGAGCTCCTCGAGCGAGTTGATCCCGAGCGAAGTCAGCAGCAGCGGCGTGGTCTCGTAGTGGATCGCGCCGGTCTCGGAGTCGGTGTACGCCTCCTGGATGAGGCCGCGGCCGAGCAGGGTGCGCACGACCGAGTCGACGTTGACGGCACGGATCGCGGCGACGGCGCCGCGGCTGATCGGCTGCTTGTAGGCGATCACGGCGAGGGTCTCGAGCGCGGCCTGGGACAGCTTCGTCGGGTTCTGCGTGAGCACGAACTCCTTGACGACCTCGTCGTAGGCCGGACGCACGTAGATGCGCCAGCCGCCCCCGACCTCGCGCAGCTCGAAGCCACGCACCGGCCCGCCGTCGGCGCCGTCGTAATCGCTCACGAGTCGCTCGATCGACTGCCGCACGGCGGCGATCGGGGAGCCGAGCGCGGTCGCGAGGCTCACGAGCGGCAGCGGCTCGTCGGCGACGATGAGCACCGCTTCGAGGGCGCGCTCGAGGTCGATCGGGGTGCGGACGGGCGCCTCCTCCTCGATCGGGTCGGTCCTGGTGTCAGGCTGATCGGTCGTGGTGTCAGGCGTCATAGTCCGATCCCAAACTGGCGAGAGAGTCGTCGCTCCAGTGCTGCGCCGACCAGGTCAGGGTGAGCTCGCCGAGCGGTTCGATCTGCTCGAACGAGATGGCGGCGTGCCGGTAGAGCTCGAGCACGGCGAGGAACCGGGCGATCACGACGCCGCGCTGATCGGCGGCGCCGGCGATGAGCTCGCGGAACGTGACGGGGCGTCCCCGCCGCAGCAGCGCGACGACATGGGCGGCCTGTTCCCGGATGCTGACGAGCGGCGCATGCAGATGGTCGAGCCCGACCGTCGGGATCTCGCGGGGCGCGAACGCCAGGGTGGCGAGGGCGGCGAAGTCGGCGGGACTGAGGGTCCAGACCAGGTCGGGGGTCTGCTTGCGGTACTTCTCCTCGAGCCGCACGGAACGCACGTGCCGCGTCGACTCGGCCTCGATGCCGCGCGCGAACCAGGCCGCGGCTTCCTTGAACGCGCGGTACTGCAGCAGGCGGGCGAAGAGCAGGTCGCGGGCTTCGAGGAGCGCGACGTCCTCGGCATCCACCAGTTCGCCCTGGGGCAGCAGACCCGCCACCTTGAGGTCGAGGAGGGTCGCCGCGACGAGCAGGAACTCGCTCGCCTGATCGAGTTCGTCCTCGGTGTCGATGCCGCGGAGGTAGGAGATGAACTCGTCGGTGATCGCACTGAGCGCGATCTCGGTGATGTCGAGTTCGTGCTTCGCGATGAGCGA
>CAZPJC010000072.1:0-5689 GCA_964586645.1 uncultured Schumannella sp. | reverse complement strand
CGCGGCGCCGTCCACCGTCCCCGTCGCAGCCCGCATGGAATCCGAGCTTAGTGAGCCCGCGTAAGGTCGACTGCGGGAAGGAACCCGAATGCCGCATCGTGCCAATGGCAGTTACGTCTCGAACGCCGACGCTCTCACGGCCTGGACGCCGATCGCCCGCGACGCGCTGCTCGTGACCGCGCAGACCTATCACGCGCTCCTGCCGGCCGACGAGCTCGCCGCGCAGGTGCAGGAGTTCTCCGGAGTCGCGACCGATCAGCCCGCCGGATTCTGGATCCGCAAGCTGCTCGAGCGGGTCGCGGTCGAGGCGCAGCGCCGCGACGAACCGCCGCTCGCCGCGCTCTGCGTGCTCGACTCCGACGACGACGACGCGGCGATGGACCGCCTCCTCTGCTACCGCGCCTACGCGTCCGACCTTCCGGCCGACGGCGGCGTCCCGGCGCGCGCCCCGCGCACCACGCTCACCGTCCGCCGGGAGCCGAGGGCCCGTGCCGCGGCTCCGCGCGTCCGCGAGCCGGCGGTCGCCGCGCTGCGCGAGGTGACCTGCACGAACTGCTTCATGATCGTCGCGGTGCGCGAGACGTGCTCGAGCTGCGGGGCCCCGCTCACCGTCTAGGACGCGTGCGGCGGTGCGTGCTCAGGCGACCGCGCCGCGCGTGATCAGTTCGCGGGCGAGAGCGCGGTACGACTCGGTCACGGCGTGCTCGGGCGCGAACATCGTGACCGGCTCGGCCGCGACCGACGCGTCGGGCAGCTTCACGCTGCGGCCGATGACCGTCTCGAGCACCTGAGGACCGAACGCCTCGACGACCCGCTGCAGCACCTCGCGGGAGTGCAGCGTGCGGGCGTCGTACATCGTCGCGAGGATGCCGTCGAGCCGGATGGCCGGGTTGAGCCGGTCGCGCACCTTCTCGATCGTCTCCACGAGGAGCGCGACGCCGCGCAGCGCGAAGTACTCGCACTCGAGCGGGATGAGCACCCCGTGCGCGGCGGTCAGCGCGTTGATCGTGAGCAGGCCGAGCGACGGCTGGCAGTCGATGAGGATGACGTCGTACTTGTCCGACACCTGGCGCAGCACGCGGGCCAGGATCTGCTCGCGCGCGACCTCGTTGACGAGGTGCACCTCCGCCGCCGACAGGTCGATGTTGGCCGGGATGACGTCGAGCCCCGGCGTCGCCGTCTGGACGATGACATCCGACGCCGCCGTGTTCGAGCCGAGCAGCAGCTCGTAGATCGTCGGCACGTCGTGGGTCGGCACGCCAAGACCCGCGCTGAGCGCGCCCTGGGGGTCGAAGTCGACGGCGAGCACGCGACGGCCGTACTCCGCGAGCGTCGCGCCGAGATTGATGGATGTCGTCGTCTTCCCGACGCCCCCCTTCTGGTTGCAGAGGGCGATGATCCGGGCGGGGCCGTGGCCCTTGAGAGGAATCGGGTCGGGGAAGAAGCTCACCGGGCGCCCCGTCGGCCCGAGTTCCGGAGCTTCGAGCCCCGGCAACTCGGTCAGATCCTCCCGGTGCCCCGCCATGGCCCGAGTGTATGTCCGTGTTCCGGCGGGACTCCGTAGGAACGCGCGCGCCGTAGACAGGTTCGGCTCTAGCTCAACTTGAACTTGAAGGTGCTGCGGTCGCTCAGCGAGCGCGCGGATGAGCCGTGACGTACATGTCCCGGAGCGCGTCCGCGGTGAGCCGCGTGTAGATCTGCGTCGTCGCGACGCTCGCGTGACCGAGCAGCTCCTGGACCACCCGGACGTCCGCCCCGCCCTGCAGGAGGTGCGTCGCGAACGAGTGCCGCAGGCTGTGCGGCGAGATGCCGTGCTCCCCCAGGTGGTCGTCGAGGTGCGCCCGTTCGGCGGCGGCCCGGATCACGAGCCAGGCGTTCTGCCGCGACAGCCGCGCCCCGCGCATCCCGAGGAAGAGCGCCGGCGTCGCCCGACCGCGCGCCGAGAGCAGCGGGCGCGAGCGGACCAGGTACGCGTCGAGGGCCGCGCGCGCATAGCTGCCGACCGGCACGATGCGCTGCTTCGACCCCTTGCCGAACAGGCGGACGAGATCGGCCGTGCCGTCGTCGCCGACCAGGTCGTCGACGTTGAGCGCGACGGCCTCCGAGACCCGCGCTCCGGTCGCATAGAGGAGCTCGAGCAGCGCGCGATCGCGCAGCGACGCCGGGTCGTCGCCGTCGGCCGCCGCGAGCAGCGTCTCGACCTGGCCGATCGTCAGCGCCTTCGGCAGCCGGTCGGGCAGTTTCGGTGCCACGAGGTCGATCGCCGGGTCGACGGGGATGCGGCCCTCGTCGACGAGGAACCTGGTGAACCCGCGGATCGCCGAGATCGCCCGCGCCGCCGACGAGGCGGCGAGCGGCGGCGCCCCGGACGAATCCGGCCCCTCACGCAGGCTGCGGGCGAAGGCGGTCACGAGGTCGGGCGAGAGCTCCGACACCTCGTGGCCGCCCGCACGCCGCACGGAGTCAAGGAACCGGCGGAGGTCCCGGCGGTAGGCGGCGAGGGTGTGCGGCGACCGCCCGCGTTCGATGGCGAGGTGACGCAGGTAGCGGTCGAGTTCGACCGCCAGCTCGTCGGCGAGGTCGCCGCCCGCGCCGAGGTCAGGTCCGGTGTTGGTCACGACGGGCGTAGGCCGCGAGCACGGCGACCATCAGGGGGCCGTTGCGGAGCCGGCCGTCGAGCACCGCCGCCACCACCTCGTCGAGAGGAGCCCAGCGGACGACGATCTCGGCTTCCTCGTCGGTGCGGTCATGAGGGTGCGGCGCCGAAGACAGCCCGCGCGCCTCGAAGATGTGCACAACCTCGTTCATGCCGCCGGGAGAGGGATGCGTCGAGACGAGCGGCGACCAGTCGGCGGCGACCAAGTCGGTCTCCTCCGCGAGTTCGCGTCGCGCGGCCTCGAGCAGCGACTCGCCCTCGACGTCGAGCAGCCCGGCCGGGATCTCCCAGTCCCGCGCACCGATCGGCTGGCGGTACTGGTTGATCAGCAGCACGTTGTCGTCGTCGTCGAACGCGAGCACCGCGACCGCTCCGGTATGCGCGACGAACTCCCGGGTCATCTCACCGCCGGCGAAGGTGACCGTCTCGGAACGCACCTCCCAGACGCGCCCCGCGAAGACCTGGGTGCTCGACACGACCGGCGCCGGATCGGCGAGGTCGGCCAGCGGGCCGGTGCGGAGCGCGTCGAGGTCCACCGTCAGCCGTTCCGTCCGTCGCGGTCCGGGTCCGGCTCGTCGTCGTCGAGCGGGACGACCGGGGGCTCGCCCGGGTCGGTAACTTCGAACAGCCGGCTCGCCTGCTGTCGCTCGAGCGCCGCGCCGATCAGCCCGCGGAACAGCGGATGGGCGCGGTTCGGGCGCGACCGCAGCTCGGGATGCGCCTGCGTCGCCACGTAGAACGGGTGCACGTCGCGCGGCAACTCGACGTACTCGACGAGCGAGGAGTCGGGCGAGAGGCCGGAGAAGGACAGACCCGCTTCGGCGATCCGGTCGCGGTACGCGTTGTTGACCTCGTAGCGATGACGGTGGCGCTCAGACGCGGCCGGGGCGCCGTAGAGCTCCTCCACGATCGACCCGGGGGTGAACTTCGCCTCGTACAGCCCGAGCCGCATCGTGCCGCCCAGCTCGTTCTTCTCGATCAGCTCGACCTGCTCGGCCATCGTCGCGATGACCGGGAACTCGGTGTCGGGGTCGAACTCGCTCGACGAGGCCCCGGCGAGGCCGACGACATCCCGGGCGTATTCGATGACCATGCACTGCAGGCCGAGGCAGATGCCGAGCGTCGGGATCTTGTTCTCGCGCGCGAACTTCAGCGCGCCGAGCTTCCCCTCGATGCCGCGCACCCCGAACCCGCCCGGCACGAGGATGCCATCGACGGCGCCGAGGGCGGACGCGGCCCCCTCGGGCGTCTCGCACAGATCGGAGGCGACCCAGGTGACGACGACCTTGCTCTCGTGGGCGAAGCCGCCGGCCTTGAGCGCCTCGGTCACCGAGAGGTAGGCGTCGGGCAGATCGATGTACTTGCCGACGAGCGCGATCGTCAGCTCGTGCTTCGGGTCGTGCACGGTCTTCAGCAGATCCTGCCAGCCGTCCCAGTCGACCTTGCCGGCCGGCAGATGCAGCTGCTCGATGATGTACGAGTCGAGGCCCTGGTCATGCAGCATCGTCGGGATGTCGTAGATGCTCGGCACGTCGATCGCATTCACGACGGCACGCTCGTCGACGTCGCACATGAGCGCGATCTTGCGGAGGTTGCCCTCGGAGACCGGGCGGTCGCTGCGCAGCACGAGCGCATCCGGCTGGATGCCGATCGAGCGCAGCGCGGCGACCGAGTGCTGGGTCGGCTTGGTCTTCTGCTCCCCCGACGCCGCCATGAACGGCACGAGGCTCACGTGCACGAAGAAGACGTTCTGCCGGCCCAGCTCATGGCGGACCTGGCGGGCCGACTCGATGAACGGCTGCGACTCGATGTCGCCGCCCGTGCCGCCGATCTCGGTGATGATGACGTCGGGCGCTGCGGTGCCATCGGTGGGCGGCACCGCCTGCAGCCGCATCCGCCGCTTGATCTCGTCGGTGATGTGCGGGATGACCTGCACCGTGTCGCCGAGGTACTCGCCGTGGCGCTCGCGCTCGATGACCCGCGAATAGATCTGGCCGGTGGTGACGTTCGCGGCCTGGTTGAGGTTGATGTCGAGGAAGCGCTCGTAGTGGCCGAGGTCGAGGTCGGTCTCGGCGCCGTCGTCGGTGACGAACACCTCGCCGTGCTGGAAGGGGTTCATCGTCCCCGGGTCGACGTTGAGATACGGGTCGAGCTTCTGCATCTTCACCCGGAGTCCCCGGGCGGTGAGCAGATTGCCCAGCGACGCGGCGGTCAGACCTTTTCCGAGGGAGGAGACGACGCCCCCGGTGACGAAGATGTGCTTGGTCCGAACCGGTCCTGGACTGTATCGCCCCGTATTGATCACCACGGGGTTTCAGCATATGCCAGCTCGCGGAGCCCGCGCTGTGACACGCGCGGCGGCACTCGCCGTGACTCCGCGCTCACCGCTCAGTTCCAGGTGCCGTGCGCCTGCTCGAGCAGTTCCCGGGCGTGCGCGAGGGCGTGCTCGGAGTCGGGCGACCCCGACAGCAGTCGCGCCATCTCGAACGCGCGGTCGTCGGCGTGCACGAGCCGCACGTTGCTGGTCGTGACGGATCCGTCGGTGCCCTTCTCGACGACGAGATGATTGGTGGCGAAGGCCGCGACCTGAGCGAGGTGCGTGACGACGATCACCTGGGCGACCTCGGCGAGCCGTTTGAGTCGACGGCCGATCTCGGTCGCGCTCGCTCCCCCGACGCCGGCGTCGACCTCGTCGAAGACGAAGGTCGGCACCGGATCGGACCCGGCGAGGACGACCTCGATCGCGAGCATGACGCGCGAGAGCTCGCCGCCGGAGGCCCCCTTGCCGAGGGGGCGGGGCTCGGCCCCGGGATGCGGCTGCAGCAGGATCGTCACCTGGTCGCGCCCGGTGAGGGTCAACTCCCGCTCGGCGACCTCGATCGTGAGCCGCGCGTCGGGCATCGCGAGCGCCTGCAGCTCGGTCGACACCGCGCTCGAGAGCCGTTCGGCGGCGGCCCGGCGCAGCTCGGTCAGCTGTTCGGCGAGATCGGTCACGCGGGCCAGCCCGGCCTCGACCTCCGCGCCGAGCTGCTC
>CAZPJC010000071.1:0-11411 GCA_964586645.1 uncultured Schumannella sp. | reverse complement strand
ATGTACCTCCCGCCGCTCCTCGAAGCGCTGGGACTCGTCGAGCTCACTCACGACGCCCGCAACAACTCGGTGCGCGCGATCTGACCGCGGCGGGAAGCTCGGGGCGGATCCCCGCGTTGCACCACGCATGAGCGACTTCACGCAGCTGGCCGACCACCTCGGAACCACCGACACCGTGGCGATCGTGACCACCCGCCCCGACGGCACCGAGGTCGCCACGCCGATCTGGTCGACGGCGGTCGACGGCGTGCCTTACGTTCGGGCGGCGTACGGCCCGCGCACCTCCTGGTACCTGCGGGCGACCACCGGTCGACCCGTCGCCTTCACGACGGCCGATGGTCGGAACGCCGAGAAGGACCCGATCGCCGCGTTGTCCGACCCGCGCGTCGCCGTCACGCTCACGCGGGTCGCGCCCGACGCCCCCGAGCAGGATGCGGTGGATGCGGCCTTCCGCGCGAAGTACGCGCACAGCCCCTACGGCGCGTCGATCCTCGCGCCGTCGGTGCGCGCCCACACCCTGAAGGTCGCGCCGCTACCCTCGGGATCATGACCGTCGTCACCACCGAAGGCACCGCCGAACGGCATCTGCGCGCCGAACGGGCCACGCTCACGATCTCTCCGCGCGTCGTCACCGACTCCGCGGCCGCGTTCGTCGCCGCGGTGGAGAAGATCGTCGCCGATCTCGCGGCCCGCGCCCGCGCGTTGCGTGAGAGCGGCGACGCGACCTGGCACCAGGTGGGCACGATCCGGCTCTCGTCCCGGACGGTCGGCAAGGACGACGACCGTCTGGAGCACATCGCCCAGGCCTCGGTGCAGATCAAACTGCAGAACCTCGCGCTCGTCGGACCGCTCACGAGCGAGCTGTCGGCATCCACGATCAGCGTGAGCCCGGCGTGGGCCCTCACCGAGGCGACGCGGAAGGCGCACGAACGCGAGGTCAGGATCTCGGCGATCGCGGCCGCCCGCGTACGCGCCGAGGACTACGCTGCCGCCCTGCAGGGCAAGGTGCGGTCGGTGCTCGAGGTGTCTGACCTCGGCGCGGGAGTGTCGAGCGCCGTCCGAGGCTCCGCGGCGTCCGCGGGGGTCGAGGTGACCGTGCCGGAGATCACCGTCGCGGGTCGGATCACCGCGAAGTTCGAGATCTCCTGAGCGACGTCAGTCGACCGACGGAAGCGGCGCGAACCGCGGGCCGGAGTACCCGTCGCGGTGGACGTGCTCCGCCCACATCGCGGCCGGGCGCACCCAGAGCCGTTCGTCGCCCTCACGGGAGTAGACGACGAACGGCTCCTCGGACTCGGAGTGCGTCGCGGTTCCCACCACGACGTAGACCGTGCCCTTGAAGTGGCGGTAGCGACCGGGAGTGATCTCAGTCAGCGTGCTTGCCCGACTCCCAGACCGGGCGCTTCGGCTTGAGCGCCGAGCCGACGACGTGCACGCGCATGTCGTTGGTCGACCCGGGGATCCCGGGAGGGGATCCGGAGATCACGACGACCTTGTCGCCCTCCTCGGCGAGCCCCTCACGGAGAAGCACCGTGTCGACCTGCGCGTACATCGCATCGGTGTGCTCGACGCGCTCGACGAGGAACGACTCGATCCCCCAGGTGAGGTTCATCCGGCGGCGGATCGCCTCGTCGGGCGTGAACGCCTTCATCGGGATGCGGAAGCGCAGCCGCGACATGCGGCGCGCCGAGTCGCCGGACTCGGTGAAGACGCAGACGTACTTGGCGTCGACGAAGTCGGCGACCTCCGCGGCGGCGAGCGTGATCGCCCCACCCTGGGTGCGCGGCTTGGTGCCGAGCGGCGGGATGCGCTCGAGCCCGTGGTCCTCGGTCGACGCGACGATGCGCGCCATCGTCTGCACCGTGACGACCGGGTACTTGCCGACGCTGGTCTCGCCGGAGAGCATGACCGCGTCGGCGCCGTCGAGCACCGCGTTGGCGACGTCCGACGCCTCGGCGCGGGTCGGCACCGGGTTGTCGGTCATCGATTCGAGCATCTGCGTCGCCACGATGACCGGCTTGGCCATGCGGCGGGACAGTTCGATCGTGCGCTTCTGCACGATCGGCACCGCCTCGAGCGGCAGCTCGACGGCGAGGTCTCCGCGGGCGACCATGATGCCGTCGAACGCGTCGATGATCTCCTCGAGGTTGTCGACGGCCTGGGGCTTCTCGATCTTGGCGATGACGGGGACCCGGCGGCCCTCCTCCGCCATGATCTCGTGCACGCGCGTCACGTCGGCCGCGTTGCGCACGAACGACAGGGCGATGTAGTCGGCGCCGAGCTTGAGCCCCCAACGGAGGTCGTCCTCGTCCTTCTCCGACAGGGCCGGCACGTTGACCGCGACCCCGGGCAGGTTGATGCCCTTGTTGTTGGAGATCGCGCCGGCGACGACGCACTCGGTGACGACGCGCACGCCGTCGGTCGAGAGCACCTTGATCTTGACCTTGCCGTCGTCGATCAGCAGGAAGTCGCCGGGGGCGACGTCCTGGGGCAGTCCCTTGAAGGTCGTGCCGACGAGGTCCTTGGTGCCGAGGACGTCCTCGGTCGTGATGGTCAGGATGTCGCCGACCTCGAGCTGGTGCGGTCCGTCGGCGAACTTGCCGAGCCGGATCTTCGGCCCCTGCAGGTCGACGAGCACGGCGACCGGGGCGCCGAGATCCTCGGCCGCCTTGCGCACGTTCGCGTAGACCTCGTTGTGCACCTCGTAGGTGCCGTGGCTGAGGTTCATCCGGGCGACGTTGACGCCCGCTTCGATGATGGCTCGGAGGGATTCGTAGCTGGATGTCGCGGGCCCGAGGGTGGCGACGATCTTGGCTCTTCTCATGGGGTGGCGGTGTTCTCTCTTGCTGGTGGCGGTGGAAAAGCGAACGAGGTCGAACTGAGGAACTAGACGGTCAGCGCCCGATCGGTGGGCCGGACGGGGAACGGGAGCTGGGTCTCGCCTTCGAGGTAGCGATCGACGGCGGAAGCCGCCGCGCGGCCCTCGGCGATGGCCCAGACGATGAGCGACTGCCCGCGGCCGGCGTCGCCGGCGACGAACACGCCGGCCTCGCTGGTCGCGTAGTCGCCATCGCGCTCGATCGCGCCGTTCTCGAACGGCACCCGCAGCTGGTCTTCGAGCGTGGTCGACTCGGGGCCGGTGAAGCCCATCGCCAGGAGCACGAGGTCGGCGGGGATCTCGTGCTCGGTGCCCGACTTCGGCACGCGGCGCCCATCGATGTACTCGGTCTCGGCGACGCGGATCGCGCGCACCTCGCCCGCGTCGTTCTTCAGGAACTCGACGGTCGAGGAGAGGAATCGGCGCTCCCCGCCCTCCTCGTGCGCGCTCGACACCTCGAACAGCGTCGGGCTCATCGGCCACGGCTGGTGCTCGGGCCGTTCGGTGGGCGGCTGCACGCCGATCGCGAGGTTGGTCACGCTCAGCGCGCCCTGGCGGTGCGCCGTGCCGATGCAGTCGGCGCCGGTGTCGCCGCCGCCGATCACGACGACGTGACGCCCTTCGGCCGTGATCTGCGGACCGACCTGGTCGCCGGCGACGACCTTGTTCTGCTGCACGAGGTAGTCCATCGCGAAGTGCACGCCGAGCAGATCGCGGCCCGGGATCGGCAGATCGCGCGGGACGGTCGCCCCGGTCGCGATCACGACGGCGTCGTAGCGGGCGCGCAGGTCGTCCCAGGTGATGTCGACGCCGATGTTCACACCCGCGCGGAAGCGGGTGCCCTCGGCCTGCATCTGCTGCAGCCGGGCATCCAGCCGCTTCTTCTCCATCTTGAAGTCCGGGATGCCGTAGCGCAGCAGGCCGCCGATGCGGTCGTCGCGCTCGAACACGGCCACGGTGTGGCCCGCCCGGGTCAGCTGCTGGGCGGCGGCGAGGCCCGCGGGCCCCGAGCCGACGACCGCGACGGTCTTGCCGGTGAGGCGCTCCGGCGGATGCGGGGTCACCCATCCGTTGGCGAACGCCTGGTCGATGATCGAGACCTCGACCTGCTTGATCGTGACGGCCGGCTGGTTGATGCCGAGCACGCACGACGACTCGCAGGGCGCCGGGCACAGCGTGCCGGTGAACTCCGGGAAGTTGTTCGTCGCGTGCAGCCGCTCGATCGCCTGCCGGCCCTCCCCGCGCCAGATGAGGTCGTTCCACTCCGGGATGAGGTTGCCGAGCGGGCAGCCGGAGTGGCAGAACGGCACGCCGCAGTCCATGCAGCGACCGGCCTGACGGCGCAGCTGGGTCGGATCCTGGTTCTCGTAGACCTCTTTCCAGTCCATGATGCGCACCGGCACCGGACGGCGCTTCGGGAGCTCGCGCTCCTGCACCTTGAGGAACCCCTTGGGGTCAGCCACCGGTCACCTCCATGATCCGCGACCACACGATGTCGCCATCGGGGTCGAGTCCTTCGTCGATCGCCTCGGCGCGCGTCTTCAGCACGGCGGCGTAGTCGCGCGGCAGCACCTTCACGAACGCGGCCATCGTCGCGTCGAGGTCGGCGAGCATCCTCGCGGCGAGGGCCGAGTCGGTCTCGGCGACGTGCGTGCGCAGCAGGTCGGTGAGGATCTCGACGTCGGCGCTCTCCAGCGGCAGGAGCGAGAGCTCGCCATTCGCGAGGGCGTCGCGGTTGACCCGTTCCTTTCGCAGCTCGTACACGTAGGCGGTGCCGCCCGACATGCCGGCGCCCAGGTTGCGGCCGGTGGTGCCGAGGATGACGGCGAGCCCGCCGGTCATGTACTCGAGAGCGTGGTCGCCGACGCCTTCGACGACAGCGGTCGCACCCGAGTTGCGGACCAGGAACCGCTCGCCCACCACGCCGCGCAGGAACATGCTTCCCTGCGTCGCGCCGTAGCCGAGCACGTTGCCGGCGATCACGTTGCGCTCGGCGGCGAACACCGCCGACCGCGGCGGTCGCAGGATGATCTGACCGCCCGAGAGGCCCTTGCCGACGTAGTCGTTCGAGTCGCCCTCGAGGCGCAGCGTGATGCCGTTGGGCATGAACGCGCCGAGCGACTGCCCGGCCGATCCGGTCATCGAGACCTCGATCGTGCCCTCCGGCAGGCCGTGTTCGCCGTAGCGCTTGGTGACCTCGTGGCCGAGCATCGTGCCGACGGCGCGCTCGGTGTTCTTGACCGGCAGCTCGATGCGCACCTTCTCGCCGTTCTCGAGAGCGGGGGCCGCGCGGCGGATCAGCTCGACGTCGAAGTGCTCCTCGAGCTCGTGCTTCTGCGTCGTGCGGTTGCGGCGCGGCTCGTCGTCGGCGAACTCCGGTCCGACCAGCACGGGCGTGAGGTCGAGGCCGTCGGCCTTCCAGTGCTCGACGGCGCGGTCGACGTCGAGCAGGTCGGACCGGCCGATCGCCTCGTCGAGCGAGCGGAAGCCCAGCGCGGCGAGGTACTCCCGCACCTCCTGCGCGAGGTACTCGAAGAACGTCTCCACGAACTCCGGCTTTCCGGTGAACCGGGCCCGCAGTTCGGGGTTCTGCGTCGCGACCCCGACCGGGCAGGTGTCGAGGTGGCAGACGCGCATGAGGATGCAGCCCGAGACGACGAGCGGGGCCGTCGCGAAGCCGTACTCCTCGGCGCCGAGGAGCGCTGCGACGATGACATCCCGGCCGGTCTTCAGCTGGCCGTCGACCTGCACGACGACGCGATCGCGCATGCCGTTGAGCATGAGGGTCTGCTGGGTCTCGGCGAGGCCGATCTCCCAGGGCGTGCCGGCGTGCTTGAGCGAGTTGAGCGGCGAGGCGCCCGTGCCGCCGTCGTGACCGGAGACGAGCACGACATCCGCGAGCGCCTTCGTCACCCCGGCGGCGACCGCGCCGATGCCGGACTGCGAGACGAGCTTGACGTGCACGCGCGCCGACGGGTTGGCGCGCTTGACGTCGAAGATCAGCTGCTTGAGGTCCTCGATCGAGTAGATGTCGTGGTGCGGCGGCGGCGAGATGAGGCCGACGCCCGCGGTCGAGTGGCGGGTGCGGGCGATCCACGGGTAGACCTTGGCCGCCATCAGCTGGCCGCCCTCGCCGGGCTTCGCGCCCTGCGCCATCTTGATCTGGATGTCGGTCGCGTGCGTCAGGTACATGCTCGTGACGCCGAACCGCCCGGAGGCGACCTGCTTCACGCGGCTGCGCCGCTCGGGGTCGAGGAGGCGCTCGACGTCCTCGCCGCCCTCGCCCGTGTTCGACCGCCCGCCGATGCGGTTCATCGCGATCGCGAGGGTCTCGTGGGCCTCCTGCGAGATCGAGCCGTAGCTCATCGCGCCGGTGTTGAAGCGCGCCATGATCGACTCGATCGGCTCGACCTCGTCGAGCGGCACGGGCGTGCGCTCATCGGTGTCGAGCTTGAACAGCCCGCGCAGGGTCATCAGGTTCTCGGCCTGCTCGTCGACGAGCCGCGTGTAGTCGCGGAAGATGTCATAGCGGCGGGCGCGGGTCGAGTGCTGGAGCCGGAACACCGTGTCGGGGTTGAACAGGTGCGGCGGACCCTCGCGGCGCCACTGGTACTCGCCGCCGACCTGGAGTCGCTCGTGCGCGAGCGTCGCGCCGTCCTGCGGGTAGGCCGCGGAGTGCCGGGCGGCGTTCTCGGCCGCGATGACGTCGATCCCGACGCCGCCGAGGAGGCTGGTCGTGCCGGTGAAGTACTGGTCGACGAACTCCTGGCTGAGGCCCACCGCCTCGAAGGCCTGCGCTCCGGCGTAGGAGCCGACGACCGAGATGCCCATCTTCGACATGATCTTCAGCACGCCCTTGCCGAGACCCTTGATGAGGTTCTTGACGGCCTTCTCCGGGGTGACGCCGGTGATCATGCCCGAGTTGACGAGCTGCTCGGCGGTCTCCATCGCGAGGTACGGGTTGATCGCCGAGGCGCCGTAGCCGATCAGCAGCGCGACGTGGTGCACCTCGCGCACGTCCCCGGCTTCGACGATGAGGCCGACCTTCATCCGCGTCTCCTGGCGGATCAGGTGGTGGTGAACGGCCGAGAGCATGAGCAGCGACGGGATCGGCGCCAGGTCGGCGTTCGAGTCCCGGTCGGAGAGCACCAGGAACTGCGCGCCGTCGGCGATCGCCTCGTCGGCCTCCTCGCAGATGCTCGCGAGCCGCTGCGCCATGGCCTCGGTGCCCTCGTCGATGCGGTAGAGCCCCTTGAGCACGCGCGTGCGCTTCGCGCCGACCTCGCCCTCGCGCCGCGAGACGAGGTGCTGGATCTTCGCGAGCTCGTCGTTGTCGATGACCGGGAAGTCGTTCACGACCTGCCGGGCGTGGTCGGGGGTCGCCGCGAGCAGGTTGCGCTCGGGGCCGAGCCCGAGCTTCATGCTCGTGACGACCTCTTCGCGGATGCTGTCGAGCGGCGGGTTCGTCACCTGGGCGAACGCCTGCGTGAAGTAGTCGAACAGCAGCCGCGGGCGCTCGCTGAGCACCGCGATCGGAGTGTCGGACCCCATCGCCCCGAGCGGCTCCGCGCCGTGGATCGCCATCGGGGTGAGGAGGATGCGCACCTCCTCCTCGGTGTAGCCGAAGGTGCGCTGGCGGCGGACGACCGACGCCGGGGTGTGCGAGATGTGCTCGCGCTCCGGGAGGTCGGCGAGCCGGATGCGACCGGCGTCGAGCCACTCCTGCCACGGCTCGGACGCCGCGAGCTCGGCCTTGATCTCGTCGTCCTCGACGATGCGCCCCGCGACCGTGTCGACGAGGAACATCTTGCCCGGGCGCAGCCGGCCCTTGCGGACGATGCGGTCGGCCGGGAAGTCGAGCACTCCGATCTCCGAGGCGAGCACGACCAGTCCGTCGTCGGTGACGAGGAACCGGCCGGGGCGCAGGCCGTTGCGGTCGAGGGTCGCGCCGACGAACTCGCCGTCGGTGAAGACGAGGGCGGCGGGTCCGTCCCAGGGCTCCATGAGCGCCGAGTGGAACTCGTAGAAGGCGCGGCGCGCGGGGTCGATGTCGGTCTGGTTCTCCCAGGCCTCCGGCACCATCATCATCATCGCGTGCGGCAGCGAGCGGCCGCCGAGGTTGAGCAGTTCGACGACCTCGTCGAACGACGCCGAGTCGGACGCCCCGGGGCTCACGATCGGGAACAGCGGCTTCAGGTCGCCGAGCAGATCGCTCTGCAGCTGCGACTGCCGCGCGCGCATCCAGTTGCGGTTGCCTTCGACCGTGTTGATCTCGCCGTTGTGCGCGATCATCCGGAACGGCTGCGCGAGCGGCCACGACGGGAACGTGTTGGTCGAGTAGCGCGAGTGCACGAGGGCGAGCTTCGAGACGAACCGCTCGTCGGAGAGGTCGGGGTAGAACGGCTCGAGCTGGAGCGTCGTCACCATCCCCTTGTAGACGAGGGTGCGCGCCGACAGGGAGGGGAAGTACGCGCCCAGCTCCCGCTCGGCCCGCTTGCGCAACCGGAAGGTGAGCCGGTCCAGGTGGATGCCGGACGTCCCGCTCGCCACGGCCTCGACGAAGAGCTGCTCGAACACCGGTGCGGCCTCGCGCGCGAGGTTGCCGAGGTGCGCGGGGTCGGTCGGCACGTCGCGCCAGCCGAGGACGCGCAGCGACTCCTGCTCGGCGATCGCCTGGATGTCGGCCTTCTGCTTCTCCCGCTCGCTGCGGTCGGTCGGCAGGAAGGCCATCCCGACGGCGTAGCGTCCGACCGGCGGCAGCTCGAAGTCGACGACCGCGCGGAGGAAGGCATCCGGGATCTGCGTGATGATGCCGGCGCCGTCGCCCGTGCCGGCATCCGAGCCGATGGCGCCGCGGTGCTCGAGGTGGCGCAGGGCGTCGAGAGCCTGGGTCACGATGTCGTGGCCGGCGGTGCCGCGGAGCGTCGCGACCATGGCCAGGCCGCACGCGTCCTTCTCGAACTTCGGGTTGTACAGACCCTGAGCCGCCGGAACGGTGCTGAACCGTTCGAATGCGTTCTCAACCATGGCCTCTGTCGATCCCACTGAGTGTCCTCACAAGATGGTGCTGAAGTGGGACGTCGCTGGCCCAACGGATGCTGTGGTGGCGTCCCGGGCCGCGAGGGGTGCGCGGAGTCGGGACTATTTTCGGGAAGCTCCGCTTGTGGCAGGCGCCGGAGTCGAGGATCCGGCGTCATCGCCGGTCTCATCGTCCGAGTAGATCTCGTCGGAGTCTACCGCAGAGTCCGGCGTCCACTCCTTACCGGGGCGGTAGACGCTCGCCTCGATGCCGGGGTGCCGCTTCGTCTGGATCGCGATGACGAGGATCCCCGCGAGGATGTACGCCAGCGCGCCCCAGACGTTGGAGCGGATGCCGAACAGCGTCTCGCTCGGGTCGAGTCGGATGGACTCGAACCAGGCGCGACCGATGCCGTACCAGATGGCGTACAGCCCGAACATCTTGCCCCAGTGCCAGGCATCCCGGCGTACGAAGGTCGGCCAGAACGGCAGCTTCGCGCCGAATCCTGTCGAGACCTTGTCGAAGGACACCCGGTTCTCGATGAGCATGAGGATCACGAAGCCGGCGAGCAGCCAGATGATCTCGTAGAGGAAGGTCGGGTGGAAGAGCGCGTCCTCGGGGATGCCGACCGGGATCGCCGGGTTCGGGCGCTCGATCTCGAGGCCCCACGGGAGGTCGGTCGGCAGGCCGAACAGCTCCTGGTTGAAGTAGTTGCCGAGACGGCCGAAGGCCTGCGCGAGCAGGAGCGTCGGAGCCATCGCGTCGACCGCGGCGCTGAAGCGGAGGCCGGCGATGCGGCAGGCGATGTAGACGCCGAGGGCGCCGAACAGCACGGCGCCGAAGATCGCGACCCCGCCCTCCCAGACGGCCCAGACGCTACCCGGTCGGGTGACGTCCCAGGGGTTCTTGCCCTCGCCGAAGAAGTCGTCGGGGTGGGTCGCGACGTGCCAGATCCTCGACCCGATGATGCCGAAGATGACGGCCCAGATCGAGATGTCGATGACGATCCACGGCTCGGCGCCGCGCGCGGTGAGCCGGTAGTTCGAGACGACGATCGCGACCGCGATGCCGAGCAGGATCGCGAGCGCGTAGACGTGGATGACCAGCTGCTCCGGGATGAACGGAATGAGGTCGTGGAGGAACCCGAGCGGGATCTCGAACGACGACCAGTCGGACGGCGGGCTGGGAAGGCTCGACGGGATCACCGGCTGAGTCTACTTCCTTCTAGGAGCCGAGCCTGGCCGCGTCGATGCCGGACGCCAGCTCGGCGGCCTTCGCGGCGGCCCCGGACACCCCGCCGTCGGCCAGGGCGGTGACGAGGGCCGCGCCGACGATCGCGCCGTCGGCGTAGCCGAGCACCTCGGCGACCTGCGCGCCGGACGAGATGCCGATGCCGACGCAGACGTTCTCGGCCCCGGCCCCGCGCAGGCGCCCGACGAGGGTGCGCGCGGCGGCGTCGACCGAGGCGCGCTCCCCCGTGATGCCCATCGTCGAGACGGCGTAGACGAATCCGCGGCTGGCCGCCACGGTCGTCGTCAGGCGCTCGTCCGTCGACGACGGCGCCGCGAGGAAGACGCGGTCGAGTCCCGTGCGGTCGCTCGTCGCGATCCAGTCGGCGGCCGAGTCGGGGGTGATGTCGGGCGTGATGAGCCCCGCTCCCCCGGCGTTCAGCAGTGCGTCGGCGAACGCGTCGACCCCGTACTGCACGACCGGGTTCCAGTAGGTCATGACGAGCACCGGGATGTCGATGCGCGCGCGGATCGCCTCGACGGCCGTGAACACGTCGCGGGTGCGGAAGCCGCCCTGGATCGCCGCCTCGGTCGCCTTCTGGATCGCCAGGCCGTCCATGACCGGGTCGCTGTACGGCAGGCCGAGCTCGAGCGCGCCGACGCCGTTCTCGGCGAGGGCGATCGCGGCGTCGATGCTCGTGCCCAGATCGGGGAAGCCGACCGGGAGGTAGCCGATGAGCGTGCCGAGGCCGTCGTCGCGGTTCTGCGCGATGCGCGTGCCGACCGACAGGGTGGGAACCGTCACGACTGCGTCGCTCCTTCGTCGAAGAGGCCGAACCACTCGCCCGCGGTGGCCACGTCCTTGTCGCCGCGACCGGAGAGGTTCACGAGGATCGTCGCCTCCGGACCCAGCTCGCGGCCGAGGCGCAGCGCGCCGGCGAGGGCGTGGGCGGATTCGATGGCCGGGATGATGCCCTCCGTCATCGAGAGCAGGCGGAGCGCATCCATCGCCTCGGTGTCGGTCGCGGGCAGGTAGGACGCCCGGCCGATGTCGTGCAGGGCGGCGTGCTCCGGGCCGACGCCCGGATAGTCGAGCCCGGCGGAGATCGAGTGCGACTCGATCGTCTGACCGTCCTCGTTCTGCAGCACGTAGGAGCGCGATCCGTGCAGCACGCCCGGGCGGCCGCGCTCGATCGTCGCCGCGTGCTTCTCGGTGTCGACGCCGTCGCCGACCGCCTCGATGCCGATCAGCCTCACGTCGGAATCGTCGAGGAAGGCGTGGAAG
>CAZPJC010000070.1:0-11466 GCA_964586645.1 uncultured Schumannella sp. | reverse complement strand
TCATGTTGACCGTCGATCGTGCGGGAGCGAGCGTACGCATCGATCCTTTTCGGAGTGAAAGGGTCGATGCGTACGCTCGCTCCCGCACGATCGACGGTCAACATGATCGAGACGCGCAAGCGCGAGCACTCGCGCAAGCCCGACGAGCAGTACGACCTGATCGAGTCGTGTTCGCCCGGCCCGTACCTCGAGATGTTCGCCCGCTACGCCCGCGAGGGCTGGTCGGCGTGGGGCAACGAAGCCGACGCGGAGATCGAGCCGAAGGGCAAGACGCATCGCGGCTACGCGGGCGGCGCGCTCGAGGGTCTGCCCGCCGTCGAGTCTCACGAGCGCATGTCCGACTGGCTCGCGACTCGCGTTGCCGGCATTCTCGCGAGCGAGTACCAGAGCGGGCGCAGCATCCGCGATCTCTCGGTCGACACGGGCTACTCGATCGGGCGCGTGCGCTCGCTGCTGGGGCGCGGTGGCGTCGACTTCCGCAAGCGTGGCCGCACGTCCGCCGAGCCGGTCGTCGCAGAGCGTCGATCAGCGTAGAGCGAAGGATCGCGTCGCCCAGCTTGCAACGGCCCGCGCCGTCACTCTGGGACGGCGCCCCCCCCAGGGCAGAAATGGGTCGTCCTCATAGACAAAGGGAATGCCGGGGCCGTAGGCGACGTGAAGGACCCGAAGGCCCGGCTTCGGCTTGAGCACGACGATCCCGCTCTCACCGGAGTGGAAGGCCTCGAGGAGCTGGCTCTTGCTCTCCGCGTCGAGGTCGAGTAGCTCGCCGTTGTAAGTCACTTTCCAACCCATCGCCGAATACTAGCGAGGCATCCGGTGCGGCCCGCTACGTCGCTAGGCTCACGCCATGACGCCTCGAATGGGCGCGGCGACGGTCATTCTCGCGATTGGCCTCGGAATCGCTGCTCTGGCCGGAATCCCGGCACTCATCACCAACCGCGATGTCGGCGATGTCGTCATGGTCGTCGGGTTCGGCGTGGCCTTCGGGGGACTCGTACTCGGACTCCTCGCAATCCCTGGCCAGATCCGTGCGTTCTCGCGCCGCGACGACGCGAGCGAGAAACGCAAGCGCGACGAGCAGTCCGAAGTGGATGCCTTGGACGCCCAGCGCGCGAGAATCAAAGCGCAACTCAAGAACGTGCGCGACCGCAAGCGAGACGCAGAGAACGGGCGCCTCTTGAGCACCACGCTGATCACGGGGCGCGGCGATCGCGAACGCGGCTACCTGGAGACGATCCGCGCACTCGAGTTGGAAGAAAGCACCCTCGTGGCCGAGCTAGAAGCCAACGCGATCCAACTCAGCCGCCACGGCATCGCGGCCTAGGCCCCGGTCGGTAGCGCGAAGGCGCGAAGCGGGCACCCGGCCCGCTCGCACTCTCACACCCCGTTCGCTACGCGAGACGGGCGAGCCACGCGTCCGTGGGATCGCCCGCACCTCCCGCAACCTCGTACCCGTCGCGGTCGACGACATGCACGTTCTGCCATGCGCCGATCGAGACGGGTCCAGCCGCCTGCTCAGTGATGACCCGGTCCCACGCCAGCGGCGCGGCCCACTCGAGTTCGAGCGCGCGCTGCTTCGTGACCGCCTCGACGCCCAGCTCCCCGAGCCGGTCGTACGCCGCCGCGCGGTACTCGGCGGCGACCTCAGCGGGACTGCCCGACTCGAGCACGCTCGGCAGCGTGTCGGCCATGTCAGCGACGGCGAGGGCTCGACCCACGTCAGCGCTGCGCAGCACGTCCCCGATCTGTTGGCCGGCCTCGAGCAGTCGAGCGATCTTCTCCTGCTCGTGACGCAGCGCGGCGTACTCGTCAGCGGTGCTCGCGCGCAACGACTCGAGCACGCCGTCGCGCGTCGGGATCGTCGGCAGCGAGGGCCGCTGACCGAGCAGCGAGACCCGCGCGCCGTCGACGATCTCGCGGCGGCGGTTCAGCAGCTCGCTGTCGCTGAGGGTGTCGTCGCGGAGGCTCTGCGCCTGGGCGACCGTTTCGCGGAACGCCCGCACCGCTCGGGCGAACTTCGTCGTGTCAGTCATGTAGCTCCTTCGTGTTCTTGGCCGGGTGGCCGGTTGCCGTCTCGCTCGGAGACGGGGTCTGTGTGTCACGCTCGCGGGCGTCGACGCGGTACGCAGCGGCCTCGCGGTTGAGTGCCGCGACGTACGCCTCGACCGCGACTCGCTGCCATTCGGCGAGGGAGTGCATCGCGCGGACGTAGCCGGGGAGCGTGGCCCGCCGCGCTCTGCGCGCCTCGGTGATCGCGGGGCCGCTCATTCGTCGTCCTCCGAGTCGGGGGCGTAGGCGATGATCTTCGCGATGATCCGCTCTCGCTCGTCGTTCAGCGCTTTGATCTCGGTGAGCAGCTCGGCGCGGAACGTCGGCGTGTCGACTGCGGCGACGACGTGGCGCAGCCAGGCGTCGCTCTCGTGTGCAGCCGCAGCTGCTTCTCGATCGTTCATCGTGAGTCCCTCAGCGACTCGAGCCAGCCCGGCTCGTGCTTGCGTCGCTCGTACTCGTCACGGGTCACGCCGAACTTCTCTCGGATGCGTTCGTCGTAGCTGGGTTCTTGCGATGCGATGCCCCTTGAGGCATCGCGTTCGCGTGTCTTGTTATTGGTTCTTGTTCGGGGCTCTCTCAGAGCCCGCCCATCGCGCTTCGGAGAGCCCACGTGGGCTCCGTCATTGCCCAGGGGGTGGGCTCTCACAGAGCCCAGGTCGCGCAGCGTGTAGACGTTCACGTCGTTACGACTGCCGACCTTGTGACGCTCGACCGAGATCAGCCCCCGCGCCTCGAGCGACTTCACCGAGCGCTTCACTGTTTCGCGCGAAACGCGAGCGACTTCGCCAATGCGGGCGAAGCCCGGGTTGCAGCGCTTCGTCTCGTAGTTGGCGTGCAACGCGAGCGCGACGTAGACCGAGAGCTCCTGCGGGCTCAGCCCGCCGTGCTCGATCACTTCGTTCGGGATCATCGTGAAGTTCCCCATCTCGCTCCTGTCGAGATTCGCGGGGTCAGCGCGCGACCGGCTCGGAGCGACCGTCGAGCTTCGCGAGCAGCACGTGCGTCGGGACGAGAAGGCGCTTGCCGATCTTCACGGTGGGGATATCGCCGCGCCGGGCGGCGTTGTACGCGGCACCCCGGCTGAGCCCGATCGCTTGCCCCGCTTCCTCGACGGTCACGGTCACCCGTTCGCTGAGTTCTGTCCTGTTCATCTCGACCCTCGCTTCCTGTTGTTTGAAGTCGATGCCGTGACCCTACGTGTTAGTGTGGCGTTATGAGTGACGCTGTTATGCATTCCGCAACACTCGACCAGCTGGTCGGGAATCGCATCCGCGAAATGCGTGAAGGTCGCGAGATCAGCCAGACCGACTTCGGTCAGCAGATGCGCGACCTCGTCGGTGCTGGCTGGTCGCGGCAAGTCGTGTGGCAGGCCGAGAGCGGCCAGAAGACGTGCAGCGCGGCTGATCTGATCGCCGCAGCGCAGGTGCTCGGCTGCACCGTCGTCGACCTCGTGAGCAGCGATCGTGCTGTGTCGCTCGGCGGCTCGCAGATGGTGCGCACCGATGTGCTCGTGAGCGGGCTCAACGCGACGCCCGAGATCGAAGGCTGGGCGCGCTACGTCGAGGCGGGCGAAGCGCTCAACGACGTGCGCAACGCGTGGGAGCGCTACTCGCACGCGATCGACGTAGTCCGCGCCCGTGCCGCTGGAAGCGAGTCGCTGAGGAAGCGCGTCACTCGAGCGCGCGACGAAGCCCGAGACAAGCTGCGCCGCGAGGTGGCGGAGATGTTCGCTGACCGGACTCCACCCGGCTTCAACGCCGACGACTACCTGCGGGGCAACGCCACACCAGCGATGCAGGTCGCGAACGACGCGCTGAGCGACTATCCCATCCCGTACGCGCTCTGGCGGCGCGGGCGAGACACGACGAAGGGACAAGCACGATGATCTTCCGACGCTGCGGCTGCCGCGACGAGAGCGGCAAGGTGCTCGGCAACGCCTGCCCCGCCCTGCGCTCGAACCCCCGCCACGGGACGTGGACGTTCCGACTCGCGCAGACCGACGCGGACACCAAGAAGCGCCGCTACGTCACGCGTGGCGGCTTCGAGTCGAAGGCTCAGGCGAAGCGCGCTCGAGACGAGGCCGAGCGAGCGCTGCAGACGGGCGGGTCGCTGCGCACCCGCGAGCAGACGCTCGGCGAGTACCTGCTCGCGTGGCTCGTCGAGGCAGAGCGCTCGCTCAAGGCGACGACCGTGCGCGGCTACCGGCGTCATGTCGTCGACGAGATCATCCCTAGGCTCGGTCGCGTGCAGCTCTCGCGGCTGCGCCGCACGCACGTCGCTGAGTTCGTCGCGACGCTCGACCGTGAGGGGCGCGGGGCGACGACCGTGCGCCGCATCCACGCGACGCTGCGCAGCGCGATCAGCGACGCCGTCGCTCGCGACCTCGTCGACTCGAACGCTGCAGCGCTGCCGCCGAAGTCTCGCGCGCTGCCGAAGATCGAGCCGAAGCCCGTGCAACCGTGGGAGCCCGCCGAGGCCGCGCTGTTCCTCGACACGATCGCGCAGCACCGGCTCGCCGTGCTGTTCGAGTTCGCGATTCTCACCGGGATGCGACGCGGCGAGCTGGTCGGGCTGCGCTGGGCCGACGTAGACCTCGCAGCGCGCAAGATCAGCGTGAACGTCCAAGTCGTGCAGATCGGCGGCGAGATCGCCGAGCAGACGATCAAGACGAAGGCGGGCCAGGGGCGCGTCGTGCCGCTCGGCTCGCGGGCGATCGGCGCTCTCGTCGGCTGGCAGATCGCGCAGCAGACCGAGCGCGAGCACGCCGCCGAAGCATGGGTCGCGTCGGGTCGCGTATTCACGATGGAAGACGGGCGCGGGCTACGGCCCGGCTACGTCTCGCAGACGTTCGACGCGATGCTGCGATCGGCGGGACTGCGTCGTCAGCGCTTCCACGATCTGCGGCACCTGTTCGCCTCGCTCGCTCTCAGCAGCGGCGAGGACATGGGCGTCGTCTCGAAGCTCATGGGTCACACGACGAGCCAGATCACGCGCGACCTCTACGCTCACCTAATCGGGGACCGTGCCCGTCTTGCTGTCGACAGTGTTGCCGCTCTTTTGAGGCCCGCAGGCACCCCGCCCCTCATGCCGGCTCGGAAGCACGCTCGCGAATTAGGCAGTTCTGCGAAGTAGACCCGGGAGCGCATCTCGGAACGCGGTCGCTTGCTCGTAGAGCGCGACGATCTCGACGACTGTAAGCGTGAGCGAGTACGCCGCGAAATTCTCGTGAACAAGCTCGTTTCGCGCCCGGCCCAGTTGCAGGAATCCGCGGATGTTCGCATCGAGGCCGCCGTCGTCCTTAACGACCTTGATCGCGTAAGCCTTGAAGTCGGGCCCGAAGTACCCGAAGAACTTGTTGGCGTTGTTGCCGTCCCACTCGAACAGTTGGTGATACTGCCGGGCGAGAGCTTTCTTCGCGACGAATTCCGTCGCGTCGAGGTTGCTTCTCGTCACGTCGTCGTAGTAGTCGACGATGATCCCGACGATGTCGTACTCAAGTTCGCTTGCTCCGGCGAGCAGGAGCGCCTTCGCCATCACCGCCCCCGTGGAGAGTCCCAAGGACGGCTCGGTCGACAGGTACGCAAGCAACTCGTCGTGAACAGCCTTCAGCTGATCGACGGGCGATTTGGCGACCACGTTCAGTCCTCGTAGAGACGCTCGCGCGCAACTCTCAGGCGACCCTTCACGTTGCTCGTGTTGGTCGTCTGCTCCTGCGAGTACTTCAAGAAGTCCGACGACGTGGCGAGCCCCGCGACGGCCTCACTGTCGATCTCGGTGTCTGCGTTCGGGTCGGCACCAACTCGGTCTGCGATCGCGGCGAAGACGGCCTCGTACAGAGGAAGGCTGAACCGGCCTTGCTTAGTCACGAAGAGCTCCCGTTGGTGGAGCGACAACTCTTCGAGGGCCTTCCAGACGACATCTTCAATTTTCGCGATCTCCTGATCGCCGTACGTCTTGGCTTCCTTCGAGAATCGGTTCAAGAACTTCACCATCGACGGTGCGTACGCGTCACCCATTCGCCACATCGCGATGCCGCGCAGAAGCACCTCGATATCGCGCATGTGCAGATCGGGCTCCTGCTGACCGATCAGCGCTCGCCAGCGCTGATCGAGGTTCATGCGGAACAGTGCTTCGTAGAACTGCGAGTGATAGAGGCTGGCTCGGATTTCTTGTGGGGTCAGAAGGATGCCGCCCGTGTTGAGCCGATTGAACATCTCGTAAATGGATGAGTCGTCGCCGCTCGGGCGCACCTGCTTGACGATCACGTTCCGAATAGTGCGAAGGTCGAACTGGCGCTTGTAATCGTCGAGGCCGTCATAGTTCAATCGGTTGAACTTGTTGGGTCGCCCGGGTGCAATCTCCCCAAGCTGCAGGTTGAAGCTCGTGAAGTAGTCGTCGTCTTCGAAAATCGAGTCGGGGATGCGGCCCTCTTCGTTGAATACCCGCCGAATTTCGACCCGCTTGTCCTTCCGGGGGAAACGGCCTCGGATGAAGTAGTAGATCGTCATGAGGCGTTGTTGGCCGTCGATCACTAAGAAGCTGTTGCGGTCCTCTTCGTACAAGAAGACCTGCGGAACAGGGAGCCCGATGATGAGGCTCTCGATCAGCTTGCTTGCTCGACGAATGTCCCAGACGTAGTTGCGCTGGAATCCCGGAATCTTGACCGCGCCCGAGTCGATGAAGTCGTAGATCGTGCTCACGTTGAAGTCGTTCGGCGTGGACGTGAGATCGTACTCATCAATCTGACCGACGTCGTCGTCGTCGGTCTCGGCGCCCTCGTCCAGCCAGTCCTCGTCGGGTATCACTTCGGCCTCCGGTCGATTCGACATCTACGCATCATGGCAGGACGAGTCGTCAGACCGCAGTCGGCATGACGCTGGATACGGTCGCGGCGGCACTCGTGTGCTCACCCGCGTGCTCACGAGCGACGAAAACGCCCCGGTCAACGTCTCGAGCTGAGCGCTGCCGGGGCGGATGCCTGGGTTTCCAGTGGAGTGGCGAGTGAGGGATTCGAACCCCCGAAACTTACGTGTCTGATTTACAGTCAGATCCCTTTGGCCGCTTGGGTAACTCGCCATGGCGCCGAGGCGCCCGCACAAGGATACCCGAGCGCCGACCCCTCCCCCACCACGCAAGTAGGATCGGGCGAACCACTCAGCGAGGAGGACCCGTGGCCGGCATCGAGGAGGTCGCGCGGCGCGCGGGCGTCTCGGCGGGCACGGTGTCTCGGGCGCTCAGCGGTCGCGGTGCGGTGTCGGCGGCGACGCGGGAACGGGTGCTCGAAGCGGCGGGCGAGCTCGGCTACGTCGTCTCGTCGAGCGCGTCGGCCCTCGCGACCGGGCGCATGCGCAACGTCGGGGTGGTCATCCCGTTCCTCAACCGCTGGTTCTACAGTGCGGTCGTCGAGGGGGCGGAGAGCGCGTTGCTCGCCCAGGGCTACGACCTCACCCTCTACAACCTCGGCGGGGGCCTCGACGAGCGCCGCAGCGTGTTCGAGCACTTCCTGCTGCGCAAGAGAGTGGATGCCGTCATCGCCGTCTCGCTCGAGCTGACGGCCGACGAGGTGCGGCGCCTGCACGACCTCGGCAAGCCGATGGTGGGTGTCGGCGGTCCACTGCCGGGGGTGCGCACGCTCAGCATCGACGACATCGCGGTGTCGCGCCTCGCGACCGAGCACCTACTGGGTCTCGGGCACCGGCGCATCGCGCACATCGGCGGCGACCGGGCCGTCGACATGGACTTCCACCTGCCGACGAACCGCCGCCTCGGCTACCAGGAGGCCCTCACGGCGGCCGGCGCGCCCAACGACCCGGCGCTCTACCGGGCCGGCGATTTCACGATGCAGGGCGGCTACGAGGCCGCGAAGCAGCTGCTCGGAGCGCCGCACGACCGGCCGACCGCGATCTTCGCGGCCTCCGACGAGATGGCGATCGGGGCGATCCTCGCCGCGCGCGACCTCGGACTCGACGTGCCGCGTGACATCTCCGTCGTCGGCATCGACGACCACGACCTGTCGGCGTTCTTCGGACTCACGACTGTCGCGCAGTATCCGATGCTGCAGGGCCGGATGGCGGTCGACGTGCTGATGGCCGAGCTGCACCCCGGGAAGCACGGCCCCGACTCGCTCAACACCCCGCTGCCGTTCGATCTCGTCGTGCGGTCGAGCACGGCGCGACCTCAGTCGGCGACGGCCTCCGCGTAGCCCACGGCGTAGCGCGCGACGGTGTCGCGATACGACTGCGGCGAGTTGAACCCCGAGACGGCCGCGATCCAGCCCTCCTCAGTGTCGATGCCGATGCTCACCCGGCACAGGTAGTTGACGGTCGCCATCGCCGCATCGTCGAGATTCTGCGGATTCTCGACTCCGTCACCGTTGCCGTCGGTGTGCCAGTTGCGCCAGGTCTGCGGAATCAGTTGGAACGGCCCCGCCGCCCGGTCGATGGTCGCGTCACCGTCGATCGTTCCCCGGTCGGAGTCGGGGATGTGCTCGACCCCGTCGCCCCCGTTGAGCGGGGGGCCGTAGATCGGCGGCGTCACCATGCCGTCCTCGGCGACCGACGAACCCCCGTGACGGCCGTGGTCGCTCTCCGTCGCCCCGATCGCGGCGAGGGTGTTCCACGAGAGGCCGCATTCGGGCATCGCGGCGGCTTTCACGATCGCCGCCCCCGCATAGGCGGCGAGCGCACGCGCCGGGATGCCGGTGGCCGCGCTGGTCTCGGCGACCCAGTCGGCATCCACGAGGCCCGCGATGCCGGCGCCCGGCTGAGCGGCCGCGGCAGGAGCGGGAGCGGGCGGCGCCCACGACGGCGCGGGTTCCTCCACCCCCGGCAGCACCGCGGGCAGCCCCGGCAGGCGCGGCGCGAGGAAGATCAGGATGCCCCCGGCGACCAGCCCGACGGCGGCGAGCACCGCGACACCGATGAGAACAGGTCGGATGGCGCGCATCCTGGCTTTGTAGCATGGGCGCATGGCAGATTCCTCGTTCGACATCGTCTCCAAGGTCGACAACATGGAGGTGCAGAACGCCCTCGGCATGGCTCAGAAGGAGATCCAGCAGCGCTACGACTTCAAGAACGTCGGCGCCTCGATCGAGATGTCGGGCGAGAAGGTGCTGATGAAGGCGAGCGCCGAGGAGCGCGTGAAGGCCGTGCTCGAAGTCTTCGAGCAGAAGCTGATCAAGCGCAACATCTCGCTGCGGTCACTGGATGCCGGCAAGCCGTTCCCGAGCGGCAAGGAGTACCGCATCGAAGCCGCCATCAAGGAGGGCATCTCGAGCGAGGACGCGAAGATGATCTCGAAGATCATCCGCGACGAAGGCCCGAAGTCGATCAAGAGCCAGATCCAGGGCGACGAGCTGCGCGTGCAGTCGAAGTCGCGTGACGATCTTCAGGCCGTGATCGCGTTGCTCAAGGGCAAAGACCTCGACGTCGCCCTGCAGTTCGTCAACATGCGCTAACGGTCTCGACACGCCCGCTTTGCGGGCTACTCGACCACCGAGATCAGGTCGGCCACTTGCGGGCGATCCACCAGTCGGTGAAGTCGGCCGCGCGCCCGTCGGGGGCGAAGTCGATCACCCACAAGTTGTCGTAGGTGCCCTTCTTCGGCCCCTTCGGGTAGGTCGTCACGCAGCGCACCACCGCGAGGTCGCCGTCGCGGGCGAGCGTCTCCCACGCGAACGTCGTCGACCCGGGCACGTCGGCGTGGTCGAGCCAGCCGGCGACGATCTCGTCGTGCCCTGACCACGCCAGCGTGCCCGGGCGACCCCGGTAGACGGCGTCGGGGGTGAAGATCGCCACGATGTCATCCGGATCGTTCGATTCCCAGGCCCGGCGGTATCCGGTCATGAACTTCTCGACGCGGGGGTCGTTCACGCAGCATCCTCCGGCGTGCGTTCGATCCACCAGTCGGTGAACTCCGTCGCGCGGCCGCCCTCGGGAAGAGTGATCACGAAGAGATTGTCGTAGATGCGCGGCGGGTTCGAGTTCACGTACACCGTCACGCATTCGGCGATCGCGACATCACCGTCGACGGCGAGCAGCTTCCACTCGAAGTCGGTGTCGCCCGGCTGGTCGGCGTTCTCGAGCCAGCCGGCGACGATCGCGTCGAGCCCGAGGTACGGGTCGGGGTCTTCGGGGAAGCCGCGGTAGACGGCGTCGTCGGTGAACAGCGCGCGGATGTCGTCGGGGTCGTTCGATTCCCACGCGACGCGGTATCGGCGGAACCAGTCCTCGGCCAGGGCGCGATCGGTCATGGGTCCTGCATAGCACCCGCCACTGCCAGACTGGGAACCATGGAACCCGGCTGGCTCGCCGCGGCGATCGCGATCACGGCGCTCGCGGTCGACATCACCGCGCGCGTCCTCGCCCTCATCTTCGTGCCGAAGAACCGGCGCCCGCAGACGGCGCTCGCCTGGTTGCTCGCGATCTGGTTCCTGCCCTACGTCGGCATCATCCTGTTCCTGATCCTCGGCCGCGCCCGGCTGCCCCGCGCCCGCCGCCGCAAGCAGCGCGAGATCAACGAGTACATCCTCGACACGACCGAGGGCTTCGACCGGGTGAAGCTGGATCCGCCGTGGCCGGCCTGGCTCGCCCCGATCGTCGAACTCAACCGCACCCTCGGCGCGATGCCGCTCGTCGGCGGCAACTCCGCCGAGATGTGGAACGACAACACCGAGTCGCTCGCGCAGATGACGGCCGCGATCCGCGCCGCCGAGAAGACGGTGCACTGCGAGTTCTACATCCTGCTGCTCGACGAGGCGACCGCCGACTTCTTCGACGCGCTCGAGGAGGCCCACACCCGCGGCGTCATCGTGCGGGTGCTGCTCGACCACCTCGGCAACGCGCAGTACCCCGGCTACCGGCGCACCGTGCGGCGGCTCAACAAGATGGGCGTGCAATGGCGGCGGATGCTGCCGTTCCGCCCGTCGCGCGCCCAGTTCCAGCGTCCCGACCTGCGCAACCACCGCAAGCTGCTGGTCATCGACGGCGAGATCGCCTTCACGGGGTCGCAGAACGTCGTCGAGACCGGGTATCAGCGCCGCAAGAATCACAAGCGCGGGCTGCACTGGAAGGACTACATGGCGCGCTTCGAAGGCCCGGTGGTCGCCGGCATCGACGCGCTGTTCGTGACCGACTGGTACTCCGAGACCGGCGAGTTGCTCGCCCGCGAAGCCGCTCCCGCGCGGCGCACCGGCGACGGCGACTACGACTGCCAGGTCGTGCCGTCGGGCCCGGGGTTCGAGGGCGAGAACAACCTGCGGCTGTTCAACTCGCTCGTCTACGCGGCGCAGAAGAAGGTCATCCTCACGTCGCCGTACTTCGTGCCCGACGACTCGATGCTCTACGCGATCACCACCGCCGCCCAGTCGGGGCTCGACGTGCAGCTGTTCGTGTCGGAGATCGGCGACCAGTTCCT
>CAZPJC010000069.1:0-11618 GCA_964586645.1 uncultured Schumannella sp. | reverse complement strand
CGACCCCCGCGGATTCTTCGAGCACCACGTCGGCGATCTCGCCGCCGAGCCCTTCCACGAGGCCGGCTTCGAGCACCGAGCCGCGGTTGTGCTCGCCGCGGCGTCCGGGCTGCACGTTCTGGATGATCCCCGGAAGCGGCGGCTCGTACATGACGAACGGGCGGCCGCCGGCATCCAGCCGGGATCCGGGCGCGAGTCGCCCGCGCAGCCGGATGACGCGCTGCTCGGTGCGCTTGCCGTCGGGCACCCGCCAGTCTTCGACGACCTGCGCGGAGTGCACGCGGAACACGCCGCGGGTGTCTTCGAGTTCGTCGAGGTCGAGCGTGTGGCGGGCGAAGTGCTCCCACCAGTACGACTTGTCTTCGCGTCGGTGGTACTCGATGGCGGCGGCGGCGAGGCCGATGGCGTGCTGGTCGGGCGTGCGGTCGAGGGCGGGGATGCCGTCGATGTGCGCGTACAGCCGGTCCCGCACCTGGGATTCGGCGGTCGCGAGCGCGTTCTCCTTGGTGGCCGCGGCGACCTGCGTAGCGACCGGCTCGACGCCGTTCTCGTGCGCCCGGTCGAGCAGCCAGTCGCGCAGGCGGTGGGTCGAGACGCAGTCGTACTCGTTGTAGGCCCGGATCTCCTCGAGCTTCGCCGCGGCCTCTTCCGTGCGGCCTTCATCCCGCAGCTCGGTGTAGTCGACGTAGAACTGGATGCTCTCGTCGCCCTTCACGAGGTCGCCGACGCGCACCTCGTCGCCCATGTAGAGCGGTTCGAGTTTCTTGATCGAGTAGGAGCCCTCGCTGATGCGAATGGACCGCCGCACGATCGGATAGAGGTCGACGAACACGTCTTCGGTGAGCAGTTCGTCGAGGATCGCCTCGCCCACCCCGTACCGCGCCGTCAGCTGCAGCAGGTGCGCCCGCTCGTAGTCGGCGTAGTGGTAGATGTGCAGCCCCGGGTACTGCCGGCGCCGCTCCTGCACGAACTCGAGGAACTTCTGCAGTGCATCCTTCTCCTGCGCCCGGTCATGCGCCCAGAACGCGGTGAACACTTCCCGCCCCCCCGCGGGTTGAGTAGCGCCCGGCTCCGCCGGACGCGTATCGAAACCCTCAAGAGTGACCAGCCCCCACAGGTAGTCCAACCCCCAGTCGAGCCCATTGGATGTCCACAGCGGATCCCCTTCGAAGTCGAAGAAGATGTCACCCGCATCCGCCGGCGGCAGCTGGCTCAGGCCGCCCGCCGACGCGACCTCGTACTTCACCTCGCCTTCGCCGTGCGGGATGAGCTGCATCCGCGCCTGAGCCCGCAGCTTCTCAAGCGCCGCCGCCCCGATCCCGTCGACCTCCCCCGTGCTGGCCGCGAGTTCGTCGATCGTGTGGATGCCGGCCTCCGCCAGTCGTGCCCGTGCGGTCGTGCGCATGCCCGCCACGAGCAGCACGTCGCGGGTGCGTTCGATCTCGGGCGCGCACCACTCGCAGCGCCCGTCGGCGGTGTAGCCCGGGGCGCCCCACTCGATCGGATTCGGATCGTCGAGCCGCGCCCCGATCATCTCCTTGAGCCGCGCGACGCGGTCGTGGAAGACGGGTTCGATGTCCTTGAGGGAGTGCTTGGACTCTTCGCCGCTGCCGAGCAGCAAGTAGGTGTCGTCGCTGACCGGGATGCCGAGCTTGCGCAGCTGGTCGGCGTACGCCGCGAGTTGCAGCAGTGCCGTCACGCGCGCTTTGCGCGCAAGTTTGGTGTCCCAGACCTGGTACCCGTCGTCGCTCTTCACGAGGAAGTCGGCGAACCCGACGAACCCGATGCGCTCGTTGTCGGGCTCGTCGAAGAAGGTGGCTTGGAACACGACGTCGTTGCCTTCCCGCAACGCCTGGATGGTGCGCTCCTGCGCCGCACGCAGCGCCTCGGGGTCGGCGCGGGCGTCTTCGGTGTCGATCTCGACAACCGTCTCGGGGAACGTGCTCTTGAAATCGTCGAGGGCGCGCGCTTCGTGTTGTCCGCCGAGTGCTCCCGCGCGGGCGAGCATGGCATCCTCGATCTCTTCGACAGCCTCGATGCGCCCGAGTTTCGCGTCGAGTTTGCGCATGAGCGCCCATTCGCATTCCACGGCGCCTTTGAGGTCGGTGGCGCTGTAGAAGACTCGGCCGTCGCGGATGAACACGTTGCGAGGCTACCGACGACCGGCGACGGTCACTCGGGTCGCCAGACACGCAGGCCGAGAATCGGTGCCGCGTGTTGGAAGTCGCGGTCGGTCGTCAGCAGCGTCAGCCCGCGCCGCACGCAGAGGGCGGCGAGGAGGGCATCCACGGTTCGGAGCTGCACGCCGTGTCGGCGGCACGTGACGAACGCCTCGGCCGCAGCGGTGTGGTCGTCGAGTTCGACGGCGAGATGGCTGAGCCGTGACATCCGGTCACGGATTCGAGTTCGCGCTGCCGAGGAGACGAGGCCTTGCATGAGTTCTTGCAGAACGACGCCCGTCGTCACGACGAGTTCGTTCCCGCCGAGGGCGCGTCGCAGTTCGTGCAGTTCGGGAAGGTCGGGGGCGTCGCGCCGCAGCGACAACGACCAGACGCTCGTATCGACGAGCAGACTCATCGCCGAGTGCGCTCCGCCTTGTAGTCGTAGTCGGGATCGAACTCGAGAGTCCCCAGCAGGTCGAGCATCGCGGCCTGCTCCCGTCGCGCGATGAACTCCTCGAGCGCGCGCGTCACGGCCGCCTTCTTGGTGCGCTCGCCGCTCAGCGTGAAAGCCCGGTCGAGCAGCTCGGGGTCGAGTGCGAGATTCGTCGCCATGTGCAGCCTCCCACACATATCGTCACACATTCAGGGCTCCGGGGTGCGGGCAGAGCGCGCTCTCTCGAGGCTTTCGCGTTCGGGACCGCAGACGACGCACTCGCAGGTCAGAAACGGGTGCGGGGCTCGTACCGACAGGACCCGGGGGTAGTCCTCGGCGCAGAGGTAGGTCGAAAACGTCTTCATCGGTCCGCTCGATCGCCACATCGTGCCGTCGGTCACGTAGGTGCCGATCAGGTCGATCCCCCGGCACGAGAGCCAGTCGCGGATCTTCGCCTCGCCGGGGTCCGCACCTTCACCGTCGGGCAGCCGGTCGAGCCGATAGCCGAGCGCCGCGTATCGCACGGCGTACCGTGCGGCGAACTCGTCGTCTTCGTCGTGCTCGGGGATGACGTCGTCGATCGACGAGAGCGGCACCGTCGCGAGGTCGCCACTGAAGTCTCCGAGGACTGCCGTGAGCGCGACGACGCGAAAGTCGGCGTCCAGCGCGACCACGCGGAGCGAGTTTGGGTCGCCGTCGAGGTCGAACAGCAGCGTCGCGAGGTCGTAGCCGGCTTCGATGATCATGCGTCGAGTCTGGAGGAGCGTTCGACCTGCGGGATCTCGGGAGACGCGAACAGGGCAGCCCACCAACGACGGAGTCGCTGTGGAGGGCGCGTAGGTGAATATTTCGATCAGGCGACGAGCAGCAGGTCGCGGGTGCGTTCGATCTCGGACGCGCACCATTCGCAGCGCCCGTCGGCGGCGTAGCCCGGGGCGCCCCACTCGATCGGATTCGGATGATCGAGTCGCGCCTCGATCATCTCCTTGAGCCGCGCGACTCGGTCGTGGAACACCGGTTCGATGTCCCTCAGGTCGTGTCGGCTCTCTTTACCGTTGCCGAGCAGCAGGTAGGTGTCGTCGCTGACCGGGATGCCGAGCTTGCGCAGCTGGTCGGCGTACGCCGCGAGTTGCAGCAGCGCGATCACGCGGGCTTTGCGGGGAGTTTGGTGTCCCAGACCTGATACCCGAAGTCGCCGCCTTCGCGGGTCGAGTGCCGGACTACGCCGGGTGTATCGAGACCCACCTTCGCGAGGAAGTCGGTAAACCCGACGAACCCGATCCGCTCACCCTCCGGCTCATCGAAGAACGTCGCCTGGAACACCACGTCGTTGCCATCCCGCAACGCCTGGATGGTGCGCTCCTGCGTCGCACGAAGGATGCCGGGGTCGGCTCGAGCGTCTTCGGTCTCGATCTCGACAACCGTCTCGGGGAACGTGGTTTTGAAGTTGGCGAGGGCCCGGGCCTCATGCTCCCCGCCAAGGAGGCTCGCGCGTTCGAGCATCGCGTCGGTCGCATCCTCGACCGCCTCGATGCGGCCGAGCTTGGCGTCGAGCTTCCGCATGAGCGACCACTCGCACTCCACCGCAGCCTTCAGGTCTGAGGCGCTGAAGTACACGCGAGTGTTGCGGACGAAACATGCCTTCACGTTATCGGCCACTCCCGACGGCCCGTCGAGGTTCAACGGCCTTCGCGGTTGGACTGCGGCGCTTGTGGCTGAGACCGGGAGCCGATCTGATCACACTCGACACGAGTCGGGGCGCCGAGTTCAATCGTCGCGGCCCAAGGGCACCTAGAACTACTCGTCCTGCGATCAGGGCGTCGATCAAGAAACACTAGGCATCGCAGACACCCATCGCCATCCAGAGTCACGCATCGAACTTAGGTAGCCAAGTCCGGCGTAAGCCGACCCGGTTGGAATGGCTATGCGAACAGACACGCGAAGATGCTGTGAGGGGCTCAGGTGCTCCGTCCGAACGTGAGAGCAACTTCCGAGAGCTCGCTCGGTTGAAGCTTCTCGAACTCGAGCTGTGGCACCTTGATGTACTCCCAAGTCGTGTTAGTCAGCATCGTGGCGTTCTCACACCAGGCGACGGCGGCATGATCCTTGAAAGCAACATCGACATCTTCCCGCCCCTTCGTTTCAAGCACGAAGTGGACCCCGCTCGATCCCAAGGCAACGAAGTCGGGCTCGTAGTAGCGAAGGTTGGTTGCGCTGTCGGTGTACTCGATAGTGAATCCAAACCGCTGTGGGAGCTTGGCGAAGGCCGTCACGTCCTCCGCATCTTGGAGGAACCTCGCGAACTTGCGCTCGAACTCGTTGTCCGCGGCAACCAGATTGAAGACTGTTTTACTAGCCGCGAACGTCGGCCGGGAGAACGGGAATGGTTCGGTGCTCGAGAGCGGCCGGCCGACATCCTCGAGAGTCGGAGTCAGCTCGTCGATGACCAGGCCGCGAAGTACCTCGGCGAAGGTCTTGATGGTCAGATACGACGCGACCGGCGTCGCGATCGCTCGCACGATGCTCTTCGACGACAGATCGACGGTTTCACCGAAAGCTCGGTGTTCGAGGAACCTCCGCACCTTGGGCGCGATTGCGGAGAACTGAGATGGGAGCTTCACATCCTGGGCGATCCGCTTCGCATAGTAAGAGATGACCTCTTCCGCCGTCTGAGGTTCGGGGATCGTGTACTCGCGCTCGATAAGCCTTTCGAGGGTCACGATGTCTGTGCCTTCGTACGTGAACTTCTGAGCAGCCTTGTCGTTCTCCTTCTTTGGCAGCGTCGGAGTTTTGAAGGTCATCACGTCGATGGCCGAGATTTCTTCGGTCAGCGACCGCTTGCGAGTCAATATCGGACTGAGGCGGGGGACCAGGATGTCGCGGTCGTGCTTCTCCGGGTCAGGGGCGATCGTCGTAATGACAACCGGGTTCTTGGGGTCGAACGTATCGAGGGTGATGTCCTCGTCCTGTTCGAGTTGCTCCAAGAACTTGAGGAAGCCGGGGTTACCGAGGATGTCGACCCGCTCGACGTAATCGGTCGAGCCGTCACCGAACATTCGACGCAGGCCGCGCCCGATGGCCTGTTCTGGCAGAATGTTGGCCTTGGCGCTGAACGGGCGCAACCCCACGATGACGGTGACGTTCTGCACATCCCAACCCTCGCGGAGCATTAGCACCGATACGATTGCGTTGACCGAGTTCTCGTTCTCATCGACCCGACGTGCCACATCGCGAGCCGTATCGAGGTCCTTCTTGGAAACGTCGCCGCTGCGGTCGGTGTGGATAACGAGGAGTTGCGCGTCGCCGGCGTCGGTCGAACCGAACTCGCTGGGGTATTTGGTCTGGAGGTAGTTGCCGACATCGTCGGCTTCCGCTGTGCTGTTGAGCATGACAAAGAGGATCGGCTTCTTTTCCAGCGGCGCCAGTTGTTCGCGGTACTCGCGCCAGCGCTCCACACCTGCTGTGAGATACGCCTGGTAGCGGACGCTCGCGATGTCCGAGGGTTGGTCTTTCAACCCCGACGTGATGCCCCTGGTTGGCCGCTTGACGATTTGGTCGATAATCGCCTGCTTGAGTGGATAATCCGAAATCGTCCAGGTGAACAACCCGCCGCCCTGGTACCTAGGCGTTGCCGAAAAGTCCAGCTGGCTGAGGATCGGGGTAGTCGTTCCAATCCTTCGGATGATGCGATTCCACTCGTTGTCCTCGTCGTGCACGTGGTGGGCTTCGTCGTTGAGCACCATGAGCTGGCCTTGTCGATCGGCGAGGCGCTGAGCCAGGTCGACGACATGCGCGACTATCGAGGTGCCTGGAGCCGGCCCGAGGACGTCCGTGATTGCTGGCTCTTCCTCTACCGTCGCCCGAGCACTCGGCTGATAGAGCTGCTGGATGTTGGTCAGGTAGAGCCCACCCTGAGAGGATGCCTTCTCCGGCTCACCGGGCATGTAGCAGTCGAACTCCCAATAGATCTTGAGTTCGGGAGGGATAACTGGATCGAGCTTGAAGATGCGCCCATTGGAGAAGTCCGCCCGCAGTCGGTCGAGGACGATGAGGTTCGGTGCGAGCAGTAGGAAGGTGCGTGCGTAATCGTCATTCGCCTCCGCTACGGCGTTGAAATACTGCCAAGCGATGGCCAGCGACATGACTTTGGTCTTGCCCGAGCCAGTGGCCATCTTGATGGCGTAGCGGGCGAAGTCGTCGTGCTGCAAGATGTGCAGACCAGGGGTGGTGGTGAAGCGCTCCATCAGATCGCGGTGGCGACGCACGCCTTCGACCTCATAAAGCCAGATCAGGGTCTCAATTGACATCTGCTGGGCGCGGTAGTATGCGAATCGCCGACCACTCGCAATGCGATGTTCGCTGTCGAACCAGTGGCGGAGCAAGAGCGCGGTCGTTTCTGAGACGCCGGCGCGACCAGCCGCGCGCCAGGCTTCAACACCCTTACGAATTTCGGGAACGAGGGCAGCAGTGGCGGCTGTCGGCAGGGCGGCGGGCTTCCTGACCACTAAGCACCGACCTTGACGTTGAGAACCTTGGTTGTGTCATTGCCAAGAATGTCGATCACTTTTACAACAACGACGTAGTCGCCGGGCTCGGCATAGGTGTGCGTCGCCGTCAGGTCGATCGACGTAGCGCTGCGAGTGCGATACGTCTGCCACTCGTTATGGAAGGCGTCGCCCTTGTTGTCCCAGTCCACTGCCCAGTAGTCGATCCATTGAGACCAATGGCTGACGGCTACCTGGATGTCGGCCGGCACGTCGTCAAGCGGGATGATGAAGTTCTCCAGGGTAAGCGTCAGCTCGACGCCCTTGACCCTGTCGGACACATCCAACGCTGCCAGCTCGAAGAAGCGAATATCGCCCTGCTCCACGGCGCGCTTCTCGAGCACCTCCCGAGGAATGCGCACGAGGTGCAACTCGATACCCGCTTTGAGCGCGTCTTGCCGCGCCACCTCGTTCAGCTCGAACGCGAAGTCCCAACCCAGGATGTCGACACTCTGCACACTCGGTGCGTTATCGCCCGTCCCTGCGGCACGACGGAACTCGGTTACAACTTGGCGAACGTCACTTACGGAGACAGGAGAGTCCACCGTTCCGACGTGCACCATCCGGCCGCGCTTGAGACCATGCAACCAGGCGTATCCGCTAATGGGTTCCGCGCCATAAAGCTTCAGAATGAATGATCGATAGGCCGCGATGCGTGCGCCAGCCGACTCGCCAAACTCGGCTTCCTGCCAAAGTTGGCGTTCATACTTGCCGAGGTTCTGTACGTCGAACGGACGGACGTGCTCGTTGCTAAGCAGCCGCTTGCGGGTCGTATGGATTGCAAACCGGCCGAGATCGGAAGTGATCCAGCGGCGACCCAACTTCTCGGCCACCACCGCAGTCGTACCGCTACCGGCGAAACAATCGAGGACGAGGTCACCTGGTTCCGTCATCGAGTTGATGATCCGTTCCAGCAAGGCGTCCGGCTTCTGAGTTGGATAGCCGACGTTTTGAGTCTTGTCGGCCGGCTGGAGCATCGAGATTCGCCAGACATCGTCTACTGTGCGATGAGTTCGCTCGTTGTAAATGATATTGCCGTCCTCATCCCGTGCGTTGACCATCCGACCGTTGACCTTCTTGCGCGCGAGTTGCATCGTCGGGGCGTCCCGCAGTTCCTCCTGGTGTGCGAAGTAGTACCCGGAGTCCTTGTCTTTGGCATAGAAAAAGATCACGTCGTGGGAACGCGGGAATTGACTATTCCTCCTATCCGGCATCTTGTTGTAGTAGTACCAGACAATCTCGTTTCGGAAGTTCTCGCGCCCGAATACCTCATCGAGCACGACCTTGGCAAGGTGGCCAACGTGCCAATCCAGATGGACGAGCATGTGCCCAGTGGGCTTGAGAAGGTCGCGGAGCAAAGTCACGGTGCTGTGGAACCACGCGAGGTACCCGTCGATACCGTTGCCCCAGGTATCGCGGTATGCCTTCTGCTCGATGAGACTCGGTTCCTTGGTAAAATCTTCGCCCTCGACTGAGATATTGAATGAAAAGTCATCGCCGGTGAAGAATGGCGGATCAATGTAGACCAGATCGACCGATTCGGAGAACTCCTCCAGTAGCGCGGGCAACACGTATTTCTTGTCACCCCAGATGAGGCGGTTGCGCCATTCGGCAGGCTTGTCGGCGGCGAAGAGATCCCATGCCTGCTGACGTTCCAGGGCGGACTCGTTGACCGTTTCGATTGTCTGGAAGGGCAATGCGACGCGCAACGGAGCGACCTGCTTGCCGTTGTCGTCGTACTTGCCATCCCACACCAGCTCGACCACGCCTGCTCCTCGTCTCTCTCCGATGGCCCGCAAAGTCGTCGGGCTCTCAGGCTCGAGAGACTTTCAACCCTGAACGTGATGCGCGGGTAGTGCAACTGTATTGGTGCCTGCCGACCGTCGTCTTGCGCGTGTACGCTCCCTCTCGAAGTGATTTCCTGAGTACCCGAAGTCCCGCGTTCGAGGCAGAGCCCGGCGGGAGTCGTCTCGATTCTGAGGTCCGGTGCTCATGCCTACCTCCATCCCGCCCATCGTCGCGCGCGGAATCGACCGCGCCTACGGCGACCGCCGCATCCTGACCGGTGTCGACATCACCGTTCCGCCGCACGCCCGCACGGGGCTGACCAGCGAGAACGGCGTCGGAAAGTCGACGCTGCTGCGCATCCTCGCCGGAGTCGAGGCGCCCGATGCCGGGACTGTCGAGCGACCGAGGCGCACCGGCATCCTCTGGCAGGAGGCGCCGGTCGACTTTTCCGCCACGATCCGCGAACTGCTCGACGGGTACTTTGCGGAACTGCGGGCGATCGAGCGGGAGTTCCAGGATGCCGCTGAGGGGCTCGACGAGCCGACCACCACCTCGACGACCAAGTGGTCACCTACCTCGGAACGGCGGCGAGCGGTAGCCTCGGACCATGAGCGCGGCGACTGAGCAGGCGGATCTCCTCCGCACGTCGATCGACACCCACCGTGCACAGCTCGACGAGATCTTGACCCGCTACTCGGCCAGCAATCCGCGTCTATTCGGCTCGGTAGCCCGCGGAGATTCCCGGCCGGGGAGCGACATCGACATCCTGGTCGACCTCGATCCGGGGGCAGGCAACCCGCTTCTTCGCATAGCTGGGATCGGCGAAGAGTTCGAGCGGATTCTCGGCGTGCGTGTCGACGTCGTCGCGGAGCCGCTCTTGCGTGAACTCGTTTCGGAGAGTGCGCGGCGAGAAGCGGTTGCCCTGTGAGCCGTTCCGTTCAGGAACGCTTCGCCGACATCCTCGCCGCGATCGAGCGATGCCTCGACTATCGACCGTATCTCGACGACGCGGACTCGCACATCGCCTCGATGGCCTACGACGCGGTGCTCCGGAATCTTGCCGTCATCGGTGAGGCGGTTCGGGCGCTGCCGTCGTCGGAGACCGATGCGCGTCCAGAAGTGCCATGGGCGTCGATCGCGGGCTTGCGCAATGTGGTCGTGCACGAGTACTTCCGGGTCAACCACGACCTGATCCGGGACATCGTGGATGACCAGTTGGTGTCGCTCGCTCGGGCGCTACGGACCCCGCCGGGGTAACTCGTGGGGATGCATCCCAACCTGCTCGACTGCCTGGAAGGTGCGACGCCGGAGGCCGCGGCAGAACTCTTTTCGCTCATCGAACGAGTCCGCCTCAACGCCGCGTCGATACTCACGCCCCCGGAAGAATCCACGCGCCCGTACCAGCACCTGCTCCGAACGGTGGGCGACGGTGTCCGGCTCACGTCAGCGGGGTATCTGCCGCCGACCGTCGTCAGTGCCCTCATGGCAGACCTCGGCTGGAACGCGTGGTGGATCGGGAAAGGCAACCGTGAAGACTGGACGGTGCCGATTCAGGATCTACGCCGGTCGGCGACCGCTCTCGGGCTTCTGAGAGTGCACCGCGGCACCCTGGTGCGCACCGTGCGCGGGCGCAAGGCCACGGAGGATGCCACCGTCCTCTGGGAGGGGATCGCGGCTCGCATCACCCGGGCTCGCTACCCGGCCGAGCGTGACGCCATCACCATATTGCTGCTGCTCCTCGCGGCCGACGTGGCACGCGACGCCAAAGATGCCCTGCATCGCACGGCGCGGTTGCTCGAACTCCACGGCTGGCGGCGGCCCAATGGTGGCGTGCTCCACTACGGGAACGTCGTCGAGCTGGTGCGGGATACGTGGATCGAGCTCGAGTTCCTCGGGGTCTTCGGCGACCCCGGGCGGTCCCGTCTTGATGACCAGAAGGTGACGCCCGGGGGTGTCGCGTTCGCTCGGCAGGCTCTGAGCGATCCGCTCGACCCGGAGTAGACACGCTCTGCTAACCTCACTCCCGAAAATGATTTCCTGAGCACCCGAAGTCCCGCGGCCGAGGCAGAGCCCGGCGGGAGTCGTCTCGATTCCGAGATCCGGTGCTCATGCCTTCCTCCATCCCACCTATCGTCGCGCGCGGAGTCGATCGCGCCTACGGCGACCGCCGCGTCCTGGCCGGTGTCGACGTCACCGTTCCGCCGCACGCTCGCACGGGCCTGATCGGCGAGAACGGTGTCGGCAAGTCGACGCTGCTGCGCATCCTCGCCGGAGTCGAGGCGCCCGATGCCGGAACCGTCGAGCGACCGAGGCGCACCGGCATCCTCTGGCAGGAGGCGCCGGTCGACGAGCGTGCCACGGTCCGCGAACTGCTCGACGGCTACACCGCGGAACTGCGGGCGATCGAGCGCGAGTTCCAGGATGCCGCCGACGCGTTAAGCGACGAACCCGCGACCCGGCAGCGGTACGAGCGCGCCCTCGAGGAAGCCGAACGCGCCGAGGTGTGGACGTTGGATGCCCGTCGCGAAGAGATCCTCGATGGCCTGGGGGTTTCGATACGCGCCTTCGGCGCTACTCAACCCGCGACGATCTCCCAGCTCTCGGGCGGGCAGCGCAGCCGCGTCGCACTCGCCGGGCTGCTGCTGAGCCGCCCCGACGCGCTGCTGCTCGACGAGCCGACCAACCACCTCG
>CAZPJC010000068.1:3401-11645 GCA_964586645.1 uncultured Schumannella sp. | reverse complement strand
ACTTGAACCCCCACACCCTTGCGAGTACTGGCACCTGAAGCCAGCGCGTCTGCCAATTCCGCCACTCGCGCGCGACCGCTACGGTATCACGACGCGCCAGCATCCTTCTTCCCCCCGGCTCCCACCCCCTTCCCCGGAGACGCCGACTAGCATTCAGCTGACCGTCCGGCTCCCCCACGGGGTGCCGTCTGCCATCCGAAGGAGCCGCGTGGGGATCCTCGACAGCTTCGAAAAAGGCCTCGAGCGCGCCGTCAACGGCGCGTTTGCGAAGGCCTTCAAGAGCGGTCTGCAGCCCCTCGAGGTGGCGGCGGCCCTGCGCCGCGAACTCGACACGAATGCGGCGGTGGTCGCGCGCGACCGCATCCTCGTCCCCAACCGGTTCGTCGTGCGGCTGAGCAAGGCCGACCACGCGCAGATGACCAAGCTGGGGCCCTCGCTCATCGACGAGCTCACGCAGCTCGTGCAGCAGCACGCGACGGCCCAGCGCTACGCCTTCGCCGGCGGCATCTCGATCAAGCTGCAGGAGGATGCCGCCGTCACCGAGGGAACCGTCCGCGTCGACTCGCAGAACGTCAAGGGCGAGGTCGCCTGGAACCCGGTGCTCGACATCGGCGGCAAGCGCTACCCGATCACGAAGGGGCGCACCGTGATCGGTCGCGGCTCCGAGGCCGACATCACGGTGGATGACACCGGCACCTCCCGCAAGCACGTCGAGATCCTCTGGGACGGCACGCGCGGCCAGGTGAACGACCTCGGTTCGACGAACGGCTCGAAGCTCAACGGCCAGCCGGTCACGAAGGCGCCGCTGCCGGCCGACTCGATCATCGAGATCGGACGCACCCGCATCGTCTTCCGCGTGCTCGCGCAGGCCGCCGACGTCGACCAGTTCGCGGACCTGCGGTAGGCCGGGATGAGCGAACTGACCCTCCTCGTCCTCCAGCTGGGGTTCCTGCTGCTGCTGTGGGGTTTCGTCTTCTTCGTCATCTACTCGCTGCGCTCCGACCTGTTCGGGCAGCGCGCCCGCCGGATGGTCACCGCCCCCGCGACGCCACTGGATGCCGCGCCCGCCGCGCCGTCCCCCGCCGCGCCGGCGACCGAGCCCGTCGCGCGCGCCGACCCGCACGCGACCGCGGCGACCCCGCGGCGACTCGTCATCACGAAGGGTCCGCGCGAGGGGATGGAGATCGACCTCCCGGCCGAGCAGCTGACGATCGGCCGCTCGAGCGAGTCGGGCCTCGTCATCCGCGACGACTACACGTCGACGCATCACGCCCGCCTCATGCTCTGGGACGAGAACTGGGTCATCCAGGATCTCGACTCGACGAACGGCACGTTCCTCGACGGCACCCGCGTCACCCTGCCGACCGCCGTGCCCGCCGGAACCCCGGTGACGATCGGCACGACGACGTTCGAGCTGCGGCGGTAGGCGCGCGTGACCAGCTCCCCGCTCAGCGCGGCGGTCTCCCACGTCGGGAAGATCCGCTCGAACAACCAGGACTCCGGGTACGCCGGGCAGCACCTGTTCGTCGTCGCCGACGGGATGGGGGGGCACGCCGGCGGTGACGTCGCGTCGGCGATCGCCACGAAGCGCATCGCCGAGGCCGACGCGGAGTACTCCGCCGTCGAGGACGCCGAGATCGCGCTGCAATCGGCGATGATCGCCGCGAACTCGCTGCTCGCCGAAACGGTGTTCGAGCACAGCGAGCTGACCGGCATGGGCACGACGGTGTCGGGCATCGTCCGCGTCGGCGACCAGATCGTGCTCGCGCACATCGGCGACTCCCGCATCTACCGGTTCCGCGCCGGCGAGCTCGAACAGGTCACCGCCGACCACACCTTCGTGCAGCGCCTCGTCGACTCGGGTCGCATCACCCCGGAGGAGGCCGCGGTGCATCCGCGCCGCTCGGTGCTGATGCGGGTGCTGGGGGATGTCGACGCCGCCCCCGAGATCGACACGAAGGTGCTCGACACCCGGCCGGGCGACCGCTGGCTGCTGTGCTCCGACGGGCTCTCGAGCTACGTCTCGGAGGAGAAGCTCACTGCGATCCTGGCGACGGTGCGCACGCCCCAGGCGGCCGCCGACCGGATGGTCAAGGAGAGCCTCGACCACGGCGCTCCCGACAACGTGACGGTCGTCATCCTCGACATCGAGCACGAGGGAGCGGTCGTCGAGGGTCCCGCCCCGGCCGGCTTCGTCGGCTCCGCCGCCGCCCCGCTGCTCTTCGAGGGCGCCGAGAGCGAGCGCCGGCCGATCCGGCTGCCGACGCTGCTGCTGCATCCGCTCAAGTCGACGCCGCCCGAGGACACCCACTTCGAACCGGAGCGCGAGGAGTTCCTCGAACAGCTCATCGAGGAGGACCGTCGCCGCGCACGCCGCCGCCGGATCACCTGGCTCGTCGTCGTCGCCGTCGTGATCGCCTCGATCGTCACGGGCGTCGCGCTGGCCTACCAGTGGACGCAGACGCACTACTTCGTCGGGGTCGCCGAGGACGGCACCGTGGCGATCTTCCAGGGCGTTCAGCAGAACATCGGGCCGATCTCGCTGTCGAGCATCGAGCAGAGCTCCGAGGTGCGCGCCGACGACCTGCCGGCCTTCGAGCGCCGGCAGGTGGAGGCGACGATCAACGCCGACGACCTGCGCGACGCCCACGACATCCTCGATCGGCTCAGCCGGCTCGCCGACGCCACCTCGTCCGGGTCGACCACCGACCCGGAGCCGACCTCCACCCCGACGCCGACGGCGAGCGCGCCGTGAGCACCGACGTCGTCGCGGGGCCGCCGGTCGAGGCGGGCGCACGCCCGCCGGCCTTCACCGGGGGCATCCGCATCCGGTTGCGCACCCCGTCGCGTCGTCGCAACCTCGAGCTCGGGCTGCTGCTGTTCGCGATCGCGATCGGCCTGAGCGCGCTCGCCCTCGCCGAGCTCGGCGCGTTGGACCGGGTCGATCCGGGCGTGTTCGGCATGACCGTCGCCTTCGCCGTCCTCATCCTCGGCCTGCACGTCGCGATGCGTGTCGTCGCGCCCGACGCCGACCCGTTCCTGGTGCCGATCGCGACGCTGCTGAACCTGCTCGGGATCGCCGAGATCACCCGTCTCGACATCGCCGAGGGGCTCACCGGGTGGGATGCCTTCGGCGTGCGTCAGGTCGTCTGGTCGACGATCGCCGTGCTCGCCGCCGGCGGGGTGCTGCTCGTCATCCGCAACCACCGCGTGCTGCAGCGCTACCGCTACGTCGCCGGTTTCGTCGCGATCGCACTGCTCGTGCTGCCCTTCCTGCCGGTCATCGGCCTGAGCGTCAACGGCGCCCGGGCGTGGGTCGATCTCGGCGTCGCCAGCTTCCAGCCCGGCGAGATCGCGAAGATCGCCCTCGCGGTCTTCTTCGCCGGCTACCTCGTCACCGCCCGGGACTCGCTCAGCATCGTCGGCCGCAAGGTGCTCGGCTTCACCTTCCCGCGCATCCGCGACTTCGGTCCGATCGTCGTGGTCTGGGTGCTGTCGATGGCGGTCATCGTGTTCCAGCGCGACCTGGGCAGCGGTCTGCTGTACTTCGGGCTCTTCCTCGTGATGATCTACGTCGCGACCGGTCGGGCGAGCTGGGTCGTGCTCGGCGGCCTGCTGTTCGCGGGTGGCGCGTTCGTCGCCGCGCGCACGCTGGAGTACGTCGGCGGACGCTTCTACGGCTGGCTCAACACGTTCGACAGCGCCCTCTACGAACAGGGCGGCGGAAGCTTCCAGCTCGCGAACGGGCTCTTCGGGCTGGCCGACGGCGGTCTGCCGGGCACGGGCCTCGGCCGCGGCAACCCCGACATCACCCCGCTCGCCGAGAGCGACTTCATCATCGCGAGCCTCGGCGAGGAGCTCGGGATGATCGGGCTGTTCGCGATCTTCGTGCTCTACATGGTCTTCGTCTCGCGCGGGTTCCACATCGGATTCGCGGGCCAGGACGACTTCGGCCGCCTGCTCGGCGTCGGCCTCGGGTTCGTGGTCGCGCTCCAGGTGTTCATCGTCGCCGGCGGCGTCACCCGGGTGATCCCGCTGACCGGCCTGACGATGCCGTTCCTCGCCGCCGGCGGATCGTCGCTCGTCGCGAACTGGGTCATCGTCGCCCTGCTCGTCCGAGTCTCCGACTCCGTCCGCGCCCAGCCGAGGCTGGTGGTCGAGTGAACAAGCAACTGCGCCGGGTCAGCACCCTCGTGCTCGGGATGTTCCTCGCCCTGTTCGTCTCGACGACCATCATCCAGTACTTCCAGAAGCCGAATCTGGATGCCGACGGGCGCAACGCCCGCACGCTGTACGAGAGCTTCCGCACCGAGCGCGGCCAGATCCTCGTCGACGGTCAGCCGATCGCCTACTCGGACCCGAGCGGCGACCGCTACAACTACCAGCGCATCTACCCGGGCGGCGCGATGTACTCCACCGTCACCGGGTATTTCACGGTGCAGCCCTCGTTCGGCGGGCTCGAGGGCGAGCTCGACAGCTATCTGAGCGGCAACTCCGACGCGCAGTTCCTCGACCGGATCAACTCGATCCTCACCGGTCGCGACCCGCAGGGTGCGTCGGTCGAGCTAACGATCGACCCCGTCGTGCAGCAGGCGGCGTGGGATGCTCTCGGGGACCGCACCGGGGCGGTCGTCGCCGTCGACCCGGCAACCGGCGCGATCCTCGCCCTGGTCTCGAAGCCGACCTACGACCCGAACGCGCTCGCGGTGCACGATCCCAACGCCGTCGAGTCGACCTACGAGTCGCTGCTCGCCGACCCGGCCGATCCGCTCATCGACCGCGGCATCTCGGGCGACCTCAACCCGCCCGGATCGACCTTCAAGCTCGTCGTCGCCTCCGCCGCCCTCGAGAGCGGGCAGTTCACCGCGGAGAGCGAGTTCCCCAACCCGATCTCGATCGACCTGCCGGGCACCTCGACGGCCATCTTCAACTCGGCGGACAGCAACTGCGGCGGCGGCGGCACCGCGACGATCGCGACCGCGCTGCGCCTGTCGTGCAACATCCCGTTCGCCCAGCTCGCCGGCGCGCTCGGCGACGACGCGATCCGCGAGCAGGCCGAGAAGTTCGGGTTCGGCTCGTCGTTCGACATCCCGATGCCGGCGACCCCGAGCGTCTACCCGCAGACGCAGGACGAGGCCGAGACGTGGCTCTCCGGGTTCGGGCAGGCGAACGTGCGGGCGTCGCCGCTGCAGATGGCGATGGTGTCGGCCGCGATCGCGAACGGCGGTTCGCTCATGACGCCGACCCTCGTGGAGAGCATCGTCGCCCCCGACCTGTCGGTGCTGCAGGCGCTGCAGCCGACGGAGTACTCCCGCCCGCTGAGCGCGGCGAACGCGGCGATCATGAACCGGATGATGGTCGACGACGTCGCCAACGGCGTCGCGAACAATGCCAGAATCAATGGGGTCGCGGTCGCCGGGAAGACCGGGACCGCCGAGAACGGTGAAGGCGAGCCGTACACCGTATGGTTCACCGGATTCGCTCCGGCGGACAACCCGCGCGTCGCGGTCGCCGTCGTGATCGAGGACAGCCCGTGTTGCGGCAATTCCCTGGCGGCGCCGATCGCCAGGCAGGTCATGGAGGCGGTGCTGAGCAGATGAGGCCCACGAGCGGCGTCACTTTCGGTGGACGGTACCAGCTCTCCTCGCGCGTCGCGATCGGCGGCATGGGCGAGGTGTGGCAGGCGACCGACCTCGTGATCGGGCGCACTGTCGCGATCAAGATCCTCAAGGACGAGTACCTCGGCGACCCCGGATTCCTCGAGCGGTTCCGCGCCGAGGCCCGGCACGCCGCCCTGGTCAACCACGAGGGCATCGCCAACGTGTTCGACTACGGCGAGGAGGACGGCTCCGCCTACCTCGTCATGGAACTCGTCCCGGGTGAGGCCCTATCGACGATCCTCGAGCGCGAGCGCGTGCTGCCGACCGACAAGGTGCTCGACATCGTCGCGCAGACGGCATCCGCTCTCCAGGCCGCGCACCAGGCCGGGCTCGTGCACCGCGACATCAAGCCGGGGAACCTGCTGATCACCCCCGAGGGCCGGGTCAAGATCACCGACTTCGGGATCGCCCGCATCGCCGACCAGGTGCCGCTCACGGCGACCGGCCAGGTGATGGGAACCGTGCAGTACCTCTCGCCCGAGCAGGCGAGCGGCCACTCGGCGTCGCCGACGACCGACATCTACTCGCTCGGCATCGTCGCCTACGAGGCTCTCGCCGGCCGGCGGCCGTTCACCGGCGAATCCCAGGTCGCGATCGCGATGGCGCAGATCAACGAGCAGGCGCCCGAGCTGCCGGTCACGATTTCCGAGCCCGTGCGGAACCTCGTGTACGCGTGCATCGCGAAGAAGCCCGCCGACCGGCCGCAGACGGCCGCGCATCTCGCCCGAGCGGCTCAGGCGCTGCGGCGCGGCGACATCGCGGGGGCCGCAGCCGCCGTACCCGGCATCGAGGGCTCGAGCGAGACCTTCACCTCGATCCTCGGCGCGACGGGCGGCGCGTCGTCGACGAGCGCCGTCACACGGGTGCTGCCGTCGGGCGGGCGCGGAACCACCGCCGAGCAGCCCCTCGCCGAGCGCCGCCGCAGCCCGTGGACCTGGCCGCTCGTCGCGGCGGTGTCGGTGCTCGCCGTCGCCCTCGTCGCGATCATCATCTTCCTCGTCGTGCGCCCCGACGGTGGCGGAGGCACGACCCCGCCACCGACCAACACCACGTCGACCCCGCCGGTGACCCCGAGCACGACGCCCTCCGACGATCGGATCAACCTCGATCCGGCCGACTACGTCGGGCGCCCGTTCAGCGAGGTCGAGGCCGACCTCATCGCACTCGGCCTCGGGGTGAACAAGGTCGTCGGCGGCGCGGCCCCGACCCCCGACGACGTCGACCTGGTGCGGGACATCAACCCCCGCGGCAACGTGACGGAGGGCCGCGAGATCACGGTCACGGTGTACGGGCCCTTCCAGAACCCCTCGGCTCCGTCCACCCCGACGGCGCCGGGCGGCGCGCACGCCTCGGGCGACGTGGTCACGATCAGCTTCCCGTCCTACTCCGGCTGTCCCTCGGGGCGCGCGCTGACCGGCTACGACTTCACGGTCGACAACGGCACCTTCCCCGGCGGAAACCCCGTGTCGGCCAGTGCCACGAGCCTCGACATCCTGCTCGGAGACCCCGGGTCGACGACCGTGCAGTACGTCGCGCACTGCGAGGGCGGCATCACCTCCAACCCGTCCGGCACGCTCACCATCACCGTCAGCTGATCGTGATACTCCCGCGGTTACACTGACTCCGTGACCGACACCTCCGCGGGACCCCGCCTGCTCGCGGGCCGGTACCAGATCGGCGAGCTGCTGGGTCGCGGCGGCATGGCCGACGTGCACCTGGGGCTCGATGCCCGTCTCGGCCGCCGGGTCGCGATCAAGCTGCTCAAGCCGTCGCTCGCCAACGACCCCGCGTTCCGCACCCGCTTCCGCCAGGAGGCCCAGGCCGCCGCGCGGATGGCGCATCCGACGATCGTCCGCGTGTTCGACGCCGGCGAGGAGATCGCGCGCGACTCGTCGGGCCGTGAACTGCAGGTTCCGTTCATCGTGATGGAGCACGTCGAGGGCCGGTTGCTCAAGGACCTCGTCGCCGAAGGGCCCCTGCCCGCCGAGCAGGCCGTGCACATCGTCGACGGCATCCTCACCGCCCTCGAGTACTCGCACCGCGCGGGGGTCGTGCACCGCGACATCAAGCCCGGCAACGTCATGGTCACCGCCACCGGGCAGGTGAAGGTCATGGACTTCGGCATCGCTCGCGCCATCTCCGACTCGTCGGCGACGGTCGCCCAGACGAGCGCGATCCTCGGCACGGCGCAGTACTTCTCGCCCGAGCAGGCCCGCGGAGAGGCGGTGGATGCCCGCACCGACCTGTACTCCACGGGCGTCGTGCTCTACGAGCTGCTCACCGGCAGACCCCCGTTCGCCGGGGAGACCGCCGTCGCCACCGCCTACCAGCACGTGAGCGAGCCGCCGACCCCGCCGAGCCGGCTCAACCCCGCGATCACCCCGGCTCTCGACGCCGTCGTGATGCACGCTCTCGCCAAGGACCGCTTCGAGCGCTTCCAGACGGCCGCCGACTTCAAGAACGACCTCGACGCGGCCGTCGCCGGCCGTCTCCCCGAGCGCCAGCTCGTTCCCGCCGACGACTTCAGCTCGACGCTGTTCGGCGTGAACCCCGGCACCGCCGCCGCCTCCGAGGCCGCCCTGCG
>CAZPJC010000068.1:0-3301 GCA_964586645.1 uncultured Schumannella sp. | reverse complement strand
GTCACCGTCGAGAGCCTCGTGTACCAGACCCAGGAGGCGGCCCAGGCGAAGCTCGAGGCCCTCGGCCTGGTCTACGGCACGACCACGGTGACCTACTCCCCCAGCGTCGCGTCCGGCATCGTGATGGGCATCATGGTCGAGGACAGCACCGAGGTGCTCTCCACCTCGACCTCGGTCGACGCCGGGAGCACGGTCAACCTCGTCGTCTCGAACGGCCTCGTCAACGTGCCCGACCTCAAGGGTCAGCCGATCGCCGCCGCGCGCTCGACGCTCACCGGAGGCAGCCTGCAGCTCGGGGTGAAGCTCGAGCTCGACAACTCCTGCACCGGGCAGACCGTCGTCAGCCAGTCCGTCGTCGGCGAGGTGCCGCAGAAGTCCTCGGTGACGCTGAAGTACTGCGCCGGCTGAGCCGGCCCGACTCGGCTCAGCCCGATTCGGCTCAGCCCAGTTTGACGAGCGGGCTGAGGTCGGTCGCCCGCTCGGCCGCGCCCGACAGGCCGGCCTCCGAGAGCCAGTTGCCCAGCATCCGGTAGCCGCCCTCGGTGAGCACCGACTCCGGGTGGAACTGCACGCCGACGATCGGGGCCGACGTGTGCCGCAGACCCATGATGACGCCGCCCTCGGTGCGGGCCGTCACCTCGAGCTCGTCGGGGACGGTGCCGTCGACGACGGCGAGCGAGTGGTACCGGGTCGCGCGGAACGGCTGTGGAACGCCGGTGTAGAACGCCGAGTCGTCGTGCCGGATGAGCGACGTCTTGCCGTGCATGAGCTCGTCGGCGTGGGTCACGGTCGCGCCGAGCGCCTCCGCGATCGCTTGGTGCCCGAGGCAGACGCCGAGCAGCGGGGAGCCCGCGGCGAGCGCGGCGTGCACGACGGGGATGGACACGCCCGCCGCGGCCGGGGTCCCCGGCCCGGGGGAGATCAGCACGGCGTCGTAGTCGGCGATCCGCGACGCGGCATCGGCCGCCGCGAACGAGTCGTTGCGCACGACCTCGGTGCTCGCGCCCAGCTGCTGGAGGTAGCCGTCGAGCGTGTAGACGAACGAGTCGTAGTTGTCGACGACGAGGACGCGGGTCATCCGTCCACCGTCACGTCCTGCGGCGCGACGAGGGTGTCGACCCACGGGAAGACCCAGAACACGCACGCCGTGAGGATCGCCGCCACCGCGACGAGCAGGATGAGCACCCGCACCCACCAGGGTCCGGGCAGCACCCGCCACAATGCGCCGTACATCAGCCCGCCCCCAGCACGTTCGTCGCGATCTCGGCCGGCACGCCGCCGGCTCGCGGGTAGAAGGAGTCGTAGACGCCGTAGGCGATGATCCGCTCGGCGGTCGAGAAGAACGGGTTGCAGGTCGTGAGCGTGATGAAGCGCTCGCTCGGCTCGACGCCGTCGGCCTGCGGCACCGGGGCGATGACGCCGACGCCGGTCGGCCGCACGTACTCGAGGTTGCGGAACGTGTACTCGTACCAGCCGTCAGGGGTCTCGACGTAGATGTGGTCGCCGACGTGCAGCTGGTGCAGGTCGTGGAAGTTGCCGCCGCCGCTGCTGCGGTGGGAGGCGAGCGCGAAGTTGCCGAGCGCGCCGGGCATCTGCGTCGACGGGTAGTGCCCGATGTTGCCCTTGTTGAGCACATCGGTCGTGCCGACGCCTTCGGCGATGGGCCGGTAGTAGTCGGAGCCGAAGCGCGGGATGATCAGGTTCGCGAACCGGACGGCGTTCGCCGGGGCGACCGCGACCGGCGGAGCCTCGGTGAGCGACGGGTCGCCCGACTCGCTCGGCGGCACATCGGAGTAGCCGGATCCCCACTCCTGCGACTGCTCGGAGGCCTCGGTGTTGAGCTGTCCGCCGACGATCACGTCCCCGAGCCACACCTGATAGCCGAGGAACGCGAGCACGAGCAGACCGGCGGTGATGAGCAGCTCGCCGAGCACGCCGACGACCGTCACCCGGCGTCGAGGCCGCGGGGTGCGGCGCGGGGCCCGGTCGGTCATGCCCCCGATTCTACGTCGCGCGGCCTGCCGCCCGGCTCGCGCTCGGAAGACGCTCGGTTAGACTGCTCGGCATGGCCCGACCCAACACCAACACCCCTGCGCGGAAGGACTCCTCCGGCGACAACGGCGGACGCGAGAACCTCCCGAACCCGGTGTGGTTCAAGCCGATCATGTTCGGCTTCATGCTGCTCGGTCTCGCCTGGATCATCGTCTACTACCTGAGCCAGGGCTCGTGGCCCATCCCGGGGATCAACGAGGCGAACATCGCGATCGGCTTCGGCTTCCTCATCATCGGGTTCTTCATGACCACACGGTGGCGCTGACCCGTTTCGCGGTTCGAATTACACCGGTGTGATTCTCCACACTGTGGATAACGCTGTGGATAACGTCAGAGCACGCTGCGCAGGATCGCGAACAGGATGAAGGCCGCGACGACCGCGGCGATGATCAGATAGGTGTTCCGCGGGTTCGAGCGCGACTGATGGTCGGCGCGCTGGAAGAGCCAGGTCGCTCCGGCGCCGCCGATCAGGCCGCCGATGATGAGCGGCAGGAAGAACCCGCCGAACGCCAGGCTGATCAGCAGGTTGATGCCGATCATGACGAGCACCTGCACGCGGGCGGGCGGATACGACCAGACGAAGATCAGGTACGACCCGAACATCCCGAACAGCATCCCGGACAGGCCGAACGACGGGCCTCCCGCGATCACCATCGCCGCCGCGCCGATGCCGCCCGAGGCCAGCAGCATGACGAGGAACCGCGCACGGCCGAGGTTCTGCTCGACCGACGGCGCCGTGAGCAGGAAGAACACCGAGCTGAGCAGGATCGAGATCAGGTAGGTCGGGGCCGCGGGATAGACGAGGCCCGCCGTGAAGTACCGCCAGATCTCGAGAGCCGTGCCGGGCGTCGCGGCGAGGAAGGCCGACGGGATGCCGCCGGTCACCACGCCCACGATGCCGAGCAGCACGACGACGGCGACGATTCCCCAGCTGAGCACCGGCGTCGTCTCGCCGGGTCGGAGCATCCGGCCGATCGTCGCGCCGAAGCCCGACCCCGACGATGCGGCCGCCCTCGGGCCCGGGGTTCGCCGCGCACGGGTCTTGGCGGCGGGTCGCTTGACCTCACCGCCGGCGCTCCGCCACGTCACCGAGCCGCCGGTCTCCTGCACGCAGTCAGGACACTGCACGCCCGAGGGCGTGAGGATCTGGCACTCGGGGCAGATCGTGCGCCCGCACCGCGTGCAGAGCGTCCAGCTCTCGCGCTGCGGATGCCGGTAGCAGACGTCGGCGGAGGTGGCGGCCACGGGT
>CAZPJC010000067.1:0-12034 GCA_964586645.1 uncultured Schumannella sp. | reverse complement strand
CCCGTTCACCCACGACGGAGAGGTGCACTGGGCCGACGTCGAGAAGCACATCGACGACCTCGTCACCCACGGCGCCGACGGCATCGTGGTCACCGGCACGACCGGCGAGACGTCGACGCTCACCGACCCCGAGAAGATCAAGCTCGTCGAGGTCGCCAAGGAGGTCGCCGCGGGTCGGGCGAAGGTCATCACGGGCGGCGGGTCCAACGAAACCGCTCATGCGATCGAGCTCTACAAGAAGAGCGAGAAGGCCGGCGCCGACGGCGTGATGATCGTCACGCCGTACTACAACAAGCCGACACAGGCGGGCATCCTGACGCACTTCCGGATGGTGGCCGACGCGACCGACCTGCCCGTCATCCTCTACGACATCCCGGGCCGCACCGGCGTCGAGATCAAGTACGAGACGATCCTGCGTGCGGCGAAGCACCCGAACATCCTCGCGGTGAAGGACGCCAAGGGCGACCTCAGCGAGGTGAGCCGCGTGCTCAACCAGACCGACCTCATGTATTTCGCGGGCGACGACGGCAACGCGCTGCCGACGCTCGCGATCGGCGGCACCGGACTCATCGGCGTCACGGCGAACATCGCCCCGGCGAAGTACCGCGAGATCGTGGATGCCGTCAACGCCAACGATCTCGACACCGCGCGCGCCGCGCACCAGGCTCTCGAGCCGCTCGTGCGCGCGACCATGACGCATGTGCCCGGCACCGTCGCGGCGAAGTACATCCTGCACGGCTTCGGCCGGATCACCAGCCCGCGCGTGCGCCTGCCGCTCGTCGGGCCCGAAGAACATGAGGCTGCCCTGATCGAGGACGAGATCGCCCTGGTGCACGACATCGAGGGAATCGATCCGAAGAAGTTCCGCCCCGACGCCAATGCGGCGGCCGGCGGAGCGCTGCCCAAGATCGCGGGAACCACCCGATGAGCAACGACCTGCTCGACCCGCCGGCTCTCGAGCCCGGCACCCTGCGCGTCTTCCCGCTCGGCGGTCTCGGCGAGATCGGCCGCAACATGACGGTCTACGAGTACGAGGGCAAGCTGCTCGTCGTCGACTGCGGCGTGCTGTTCCCCGAGGAGCACCAGCCGGGCGTCGACCTGATCCTGCCCGACTTCGCGCCCATCCGGGACCGGCTGCAGGACATCGTCGGCGTCGTGCTGACCCACGGCCACGAGGATCACATCGGCGCCGTGCCGTACCTGCTGAAGCTGCGGAACGACATCCCGCTCATGGGGTCGCGGCTGACCCTCGCGCTCGTCGAGGCGAAGCTCAAGGAGCACCGCATCCAGCCGCAGACGCGGGTCGTCGCGGCCGACCAGACCGACAGGTTCGGCGCGTTCGAACTCGAGTTCGTCGCGGTCAACCACTCGATTCCGGATGCGCTCGCCGTGGCCATCCGCACGCCCGCGGGCCTCGTGCTGCACACCGGCGACTTCAAGATGGACCAGCTGCCGCTCGACGGCCGCATCACCGACCTCCGCGCGTTCGCCCGGCTCGGCGAGGAGGGGGTCGACCTCTTCCTGCCCGACTCGACCAATGCCGACGTCCCGGGCTTCACGCCGCTCGAGCGCGAGATCGGGCCCGTGCTCGAGAACGTCATCTCCCGCGCGAAGAAGCGGGTCATCGTCGCGTCGTTCTCGTCGCACGTGCACCGCGTGCAGCAGGTGCTGGATGCCGCGGTCGCCAACGAACGGCACGTGGCCTTCGTCGGCCGGTCGATGGTGCGCAACATGGGCATCGCCGCCGACCTCGGCTACCTGCACGTGCCGCCCGGCGTCATCGTCGACCTGAAGACCGCGGTCAACATGCCCGACGATCGCGTGGTGTTCATGAGCACCGGATCCCAGGGCGAGCCGATGGCCGTGCTCTCGCGCATGGCGAACCAGGACCACCAGATCGAGGTCGGCTCGGGAGACACCGTCATCCTCGCCTCGAGCCTCATCCCGGGCAACGAGAACGCCGTCTACCGCGTCATCAACGGGCTCATCAAGCTCGGGGCGAACGTCGTGCACAAGGGCAACGCGAAGGTGCACACCTCCGGCCACGCGTCGGCCGGCGAGCTGCTGTACTGCTTCAACATCCTGAAGCCCCGCAACGTGCTGCCCGTGCACGGCGAGGCGCGTCACCTGCGCGCCGCCGCCGACCTCGCGATCGAGACCGGCGTCGAGCCGAAGCGCACGATCATCGGCGACAACGGCGTGGTCGTCGACCTCAAGGACGGCGTCGCGAAGGTCGTCGGCCAGCTCGACATCGGCTTCGTCTACGTCGACGGCTCGACCGTCGGCGAGATCACCGACGCCGACCTCAAGGACCGCCGCATCCTCGCCGAGGAGGGGTTCATCTCGATCTTCATCGCGATCGACACCCAGACCGGCACGTGCATCGTCGGGCCGGAGATCCAGGCGCGCGGCTTCGCGGAGGACGACTCGGTCTTCGACGGCGTGCGCCCGCAGATCGTGAAGGCGCTCGAGGAGGCCGCGAAGAGCGGCACGAACGACCAGCACGGGTATCAGCAGATCGTGCGGCGCACGGTCGGCCGCTGGGTCAACACCCAGCACCGTCGCCGGCCGATGATCATCCCCGTCGTCATCGAGGCGTAGAGCCCTCGTCCAGGGGCGAGTCATCCTCGAGAATGACGCACGTCCCACGGGACCGCGTTTAGAGTCCGATGAGCGGACGTCCGACGTGCCCGGATGGTTGGGATGCGATCGGGAGCCCGCGCTGGTTCGATGAGATGACGGCGCGTATCAGGGCGCGCCGCGATCCCGCCTGAGAAGGAGCACCCATGTCCGTCGCCCGCAAATGGGTGTTCCCGATCCTGCGTCTCGTCGTCTTCGCGGCGATCGCGGTGGCCCTCGTGAAGCTCGCCTTCTTCGCGGATCCGGCCGGCGAGGAGTCGCCGGCCTTCCCGACGGGTCAGATCGTCGAGCCGCAGGTCCCGGTCGCGATCGGCACGATCCGCAACGATGTCGTTCTCGACGGAACTGTCAACGCGGATGCCGCCGCCGGCGTGCAGGCGACGCTCACCGGCGAGGTGCGCAAGGTCTCCGTCGCGCAGGGCCAGTGGGTGGATGCCGGCGCCGAGATGATGCAGATCCGCGGTCTCGCCGACGACGGCACGACGCGCTGGTCGATCGTGAAGGCGCCGATCTCGGGGACGCTCTCCGAGTTCGACACGCTCGTCGGCGAGGCGACGAGCGTCGGCGAAGTGGTCGCGCGCATCGCCCCACCGACCTTCAACGTGACGGCGACACTCGATCCCGCCGACCGCTACCGCCTCCTCACGCTGCCCGCCGACGCGCAGATCACGATCGCCGGCGGCCCGGCGCCGTTCACTTGCACGGGCCTGACGATCACGACGGGCAGCACGTCGAGCGGGTCGGGAGGCGAGGGCGAGGGCGCCGGTGCCGGGACGAGCGGCACGACGGCGCGCTGCGCGGTGCCCGCCGACGTGACGGTGTTCGCCGGACTCGCCGCCAGCATGACGATCGCGGGCGGCCTCGCCGAGAACGTCCTCGTCGTCCCCACGACGGCCGTGGAGGGCGGCAGCGGCACCGGTGTGGTCTACGTCGTCGGCGACGACGGGGCGAGCGAGCCCCGCGACGTGACCCTGGGGCTGAGCGACGGGGTCGACGTCGAGGTCCTGACCGGGCTCGAGGAGGGCGAGGTCATCCTGCAGTTCGTGCCCGGAGCACCCGCGGACCCCGGCATGGGCGGTCCGGGAGTCATCATGGGCTACGGAGGCTGACGCGTGGCGTTCCTGCACCTCGAGGGGGTCGCGAAGTCCGTGGAGCTGCCCGACGGCGAGCGGCTCGACATCCTCAAGGGCGTCGACCTCACGGTCGAGGTGGGCGAACACGTGAGCGTCGTCGGCCGGTCCGGCAGCGGCAAGTCGACCCTGCTCAACATCCTCGGCCTGATCGATGCCCCGACCTCGGGCCGGCTCGAATTCGACGGAATCCCGCTGGAGCGGCTGGGGAATGCCGACCGGGACCGGCGCCGCGGCCGGGACGTCGGATTCATCTTCCAGCAGTTCAACCTGCTCGCCCGCCGTTCCGCGCTCGAAAACGTCATGACGCCGCTGCTCTACGCGTCGGGACGCCAGTTCTGGCGACGGGAGCGGCTCGCGACCGAGATGCTCGAGCGGGTCGGGCTGGGCGGTCGGCTCGCCTCGACGCCCGACCAGCTCTCCGGCGGGGAGCAGCAGCGCGTCGCGATCGCGCGGGCGCTCGTGCGCGGACCGCGCCTCATCCTCGCCGACGAGCCGACGGGCGCTCTCGATGTCGAGACCGGCGCATCGGTGATGGAGCTGCTCGACTCGGTCGCGGAGTCGACCGGTGCGGCGCTGATCACGATCACGCACGACCCCAACGTCGCCGCGCTCGCCCGCCGGCACTACCGGCTCGATCGCGGCGTCCTCGCCCCGGTCGACGTCAACCGCGTCCTCGCGATCGCCGAGTCGGGAGTCACGCTGTGACCGTCGCGCGTCAGCGGGTCGAGCGACCGGCGCGGGAGAATCCGTTCTCGCGCGCCGCGACGGCCTTCGTCGGATCGCTCGTCGAGGCGTGGTCGGAACTACGGGTGCACCGCACCCGGGTGCTGCTCAGTCTGATCGGGGTCGGCGTCGCCGTGACGGCGCTCACCGTCGTCGTCGCCGGCGGGGCGATCGCGACCCAGGTCGCCACCGAGACGGCCGAGCGCTACCAGGGACGGCCGGCGATGGTGGCGGTGAGCGCGTACGACCCGCAGACCGGCGTGCAGGCCGACTCCGAGGTGATGTGGCAGGCGTTCACCGGCGTCGCCGACCGCTACGGCATCGACTACATCGCCCGCAACGGGGGCGGCCAGGAACTCAGCGCCCAACTGCCCGACGGCGTCTCGTACCTGTCCGCGCAGGTCGTCGACCGTGCCTACGGCGTGATGCATCGCACCCCGATCGAGCAGGGGGAGTGGTTCTCCGATTACGACGAGAACCGGCTGGCGCCGGCGATCATCGTCAGCGAGGACCTGTGGGTGCGTCTGGGTGCCGCCGACCTCCGCACGCATCCGACGATCACCCTGCTCGGGGCGAACGGCTCGGTCACGGCGGTGATCGTCGCGATCATCAGCTCGCCCCCCGAGGCGATGGGGCAGGACACCTCGGTGATCCTCCTCGCCGACGACTACCTGTCGATGACCACGCCCCAGCAGCAGGCCAACACCTACTTCAACTACGAGGCGTGGCTACCCCCGGATCTCGCCGCCGATCTGATGCCGCTGCTCCAGCGCGACATCGCGGGCGAGCTGGGCGACGGGTTCGAGGTGCAGGCCTACCGGAACGACTATCTGGCCTACGGCGCCGACGACCCGCTGCTGTTCCTCAAGGTCGCCGTCGGCGGCGTCGCGGTGCTCGTGCTGCTGCTCGGCGCCCTCGGCCTCGTCAACATCGCGCTCGTCACGGTGCGTCACCGCATCCGCGAGATCGGCATCCGGCGCAGCTTCGGTGCGACGGCGGGCCGGGTGTTCTTCTCGGTGATGATGGAGAGCGTCGTGGCGACCGTCTTCGCCGGCGCCGTCGGCGTGCTGGTGGCGGTGCTGCTCGTCCGCAATCCGATCACGACCGGCTTCATCGGCGAGTACGTGCAGGACGTGCCCCCGTTCCCGGTCGAGGCGGCGCTCATCGGACTCGGTGCGGCGACCCTCGTCGGGGCGCTGGCCGGGCTGCTGCCCGCGCTCGTCGCGGTGCGGGTGAAGGTGATCGACGCGATCCGGTATTAGACCGAACCCCACTTCCTCGGCGCCCGTCGGGCTGCCAGGATGCGGGGCATGAGGCGCACCCACTCCGCATCCGCACTGCCGGCGACCCTCCTCGCCGTCTCCCTGGTCGTCGTGCTCAGCGCGTGCTTCCCGGGGTCACCGACCGGCTCCGACGACGACGGCACCGGCACCCCGAGTGCCGAGGCGACCGAGACGCCGACGCCCGAACCCGAGGTCGCGCCCGCCCGCGCCGATCTCGCCCTGTCGCCCGACGGCATGGGAACCCTCGTCTTCGGCCAGGAGCCGTCGACCGATCCGGCGACGCAGATGCTCGTGCTCGAGCCGGAGTGGTGCACCGACGCCAACACCGGAGCCGGCCTCGGCATCGGTCCGGGACATCCGGATGCCGCGCTCTGGGTGCCGATCCCGGCGTACCGCGACGCGCGGTTCAGCGACTTCGGCGTGACGGTGTTCGGCGGCGTGCTGTCCCGCATCGACCTCGACTTCACGCACCCGACGATCCCGACGACGGAGGGCATCCGGATCGGCGACTCGCGCGCCGCCGTCCAGGCCGCCTACCCGGATGCCGAGGTCGTCGGCACCGGCTTCACCGACATCTACGTCATCACCGGCACGCACGGCACCCTGCAGATCGAGGTGTCGACGACCGACCCGTACTGGGAGGGCTTCCGGGATGCGGACGTCGTCGTCTACATCCATGCGACCGAGGCCGGCATCGCCCCGTTCAGCGTGGCGGCGTCGGAGAACATCGCCGGGGGATGCCCCAACATCGCCTAGCCCGGGGGACCGACCGGGTGTCGCTCCCCGGAGCGCGCCGGGCACGCGGGTACCGTGACCGCATGGCCACGACCACGGGGCGCTCGAATGCGCGTGCGCGCACGTCGACCTCGCGCGCGCGCTCCACGTCGGCGACGGCCACCAAGCGATACCCGAAGGGCAGGTCGCCGGCGAAGACCGAGGACCCCGGCCTGCTCTCGAGCGCCTGGATGGGTCTCGCCCACGCGGTCGGCGGCGCCGCCCGGCTGTTCGGCAAGGAGACCCTCGCCCCCGAGGAGCGCCGCGACGGGGTGCCGTTCCTGCTGATCGTGCTCGCGATCGGCGGCGCGATCGTCGAATGGTTCAACCCGACCCACGAGGTCGCGGTGGCTCTCGACGCGTACACCTTCGGTGGACTGTTCGGCCGGGTGGCGTTCGCGCTCCCGGTCATCATGCTGGTGTTCGCCGTGTGGCTGTTCCGGCATCCGTCGAGCGTGCACGACAACGGCCGTCTCGGCATCGGCCTCGTGCTCCTGCTGACGAGCGTGAGCGGGCTGTCCCACCTCTTCGGCGGCCAGCCGCAGCCCGGCGACGGGGCCGTGGCGATGGCGCACGGCGGCGGCATCCTCGGCTGGATCGTCGCGCAGCCATTCGTGACGATCGGCGCCGCCTGGCTTGCCGTCCCGCTCGCCGGCGCGCTCATGCTGCTGTCGCTCTTCATCCTGACCAAGACGCCGCCGAACCGGATCGGCCCGCGGCTCGGCGAGGCCTACTCCTACCTGTTCGGCGCGGAACTCGCCCCGCGGGCACCGAAGGCCGCCCCGGAAGAGCCCGAACTGGGCTCGCTCACCGACCTCGGGCTCGAGCTCGACGACCCGACGTCGATGCCGTGGTGGCGTCGCAAGAAGGACACCGACCCCGCCTTCGACACCCCGGTGGCGAAGGAGCAGATCACCGACGTCATCCTGCCTCCGTCGGAGCAGAACCCGTTCGACCTGCTCGCCGAACTGGACCGGGCCGAGGATGCCGTGCGCCGCTTCACCGGCGAGGTTCCGCCGCAGGCGCGCGGCCTGCAGGACGACTTCGGCGCCGCCGGGTCGGTCCCCACCGAGCTGCCCGACCCCGAGCTCGCGCCGGCTCCGCCGGTCGCGCCCTCGAACCGCCGGCCCTACCGCCTGCCGGCCGCATCGACCCTCCAGCAGGGCACCCCGCCGAAGACCCGCACGCCCGCGAACGACGAGACGATCGCGGCGATCACGAGCGTGCTCACCCAGTTCCAGGTGGATGCCAAGGTCACCGGGTTCTCCCGCGGTCCGTCGGTGACGCGCTACGAGATCGAGCTGGGCCAGGGGGTCAAGGTCGAGCGGGTCACCGCGCTCGCCAAGAACCTGTCGTACGCGGTCGCGTCGAACGAGGTGCAGATCCTCTCGCCGATCCCGGGCAAGAGCGCGATCGGCGTCGAGATCCCGAACAAGGACCGCGAGATCGTCACCCTCGGCGACGTGCTCCGCTCGTCCGCGGCGGCCCGCTCGCAGCATCCGATGACGATCGGGCTCGGCAAGGACGTCGAAGGCGGCTTCGTCGTCGCCAACCTCGCCAAGATGCCGCACCTCCTGGTCGCCGGCTCCACCGGCTCGGGCAAGTCGTCGTTCATCAACTCGATGATCACGAGCATCCTCATGCGCGCGAAGCCCGCCGAGGTGCGCATGGTGCTCATCGACCCGAAGCGCGTCGAGCTCGCCGCCTACCAGGGAGTGCCGCACCTCATCACGCCGATCATCACGAACCCGAAGAAGGCGGCCGAAGCGCTCGCCTGGGTCGTGAAGGAGATGGACATGCGGTACGACGACCTCGCGTCGTTCGGGTTCCGCCACATCGACGACTTCAACCGGGCCGTGCTCGCGAACGAGATCCAGCTCCCGGCCGGATCGCAGCGGACGCTGCAGCCCTACCCGTACCTCCTCGTCGTCGTCGACGAGCTCGCCGACCTCATGATGGTCGCGCCGCGCGACGTCGAGGACTCGATCGTGCGCATCACCCAGCTCGCGCGGGCATCCGGCATCCACCTCGTGCTCGCCACGCAGCGGCCGTCGGTGGATGTCGTGACCGGCCTCATCAAGGCCAACGTGCCGTCACGGCTGGCGTTCGCGGTCTCGTCGATGACCGACAGCCGCGTCATCCTCGACCAGCCGGGCGCCGACAAGCTGATCGGCCAGGGCGACGGGCTGTTCCTGCCGATGGGGGCGTCGAAGGCGATCCGGGTGCAGAGTTCGTGGGTCACCGAGGAGGAGATCGCGTCCGTCGTCGGGCACGTCACGGCGCAGGCCCGTCCCGAGTACCGCGACGACGTCGAGGCGGTCGCCGAGAAGCGCGAGGTCGACGGCGACATCGGCGACGACCTCGAACTGCTGCTGCAGGCGGCCGAGCTGATCATCAGCCTGCAGTTCGGCTCGACGTCGATGCTGCAGCGCAAGCTCCGCGTCGGCTTCGCGAAGGCCGGGCGCCTGATGGACCTGCTCGAATCGCGCGACATCGTCGGCCCGAGCGAGGGCTCGAAGGCGCGCGACGTGCTCGTCAGCGTCGAGCAGCTCGGCGACGTGCTCGCCCGGCTGCGGGGCGCCCCCGCCCCGGCCGCGTCCCCGAGCGCCGCGGAGTATCCTGAGATCGACGGCGGCTCGGACGAGGACGCCTGGAGTCTGACCGGGCGGGAGTGAGCATGACGCTCGACAATTCGTCGTCGCCCGGCTCCCCGGCCCCCAAGGTCAACCCGATGCGCGGCCGCGTCGTCCGCGGCGGCGAGGGCACGGTGAGCGTCGGCAACGCCGCGAACCTCATCACGATCGCCCGCATCCTCATGGCGCCGGTCTTCATCGCGCTGCTTCTCGTCGACAACGGCTCCGACGGCATCCTGCGTTACGTCGCGGCGGGCCTGTTCATCCTCGCCTCGGCGACCGACGGGGTCGACGGCTTCCTCGCCCGGCGCCGCAACCTCGTCACCGATGCCGGCAAGCTGCTCGACCCGATCGCCGACAAGATCCTCACCGGGGGCGCGCTCGTCGTGCTCACGATTCTCGGCGAGCTGCCGTGGTGGGTCACGGCCCTCATCCTCCTGCGCGAGGTCGGCATCACGGTGCTGCGGTTCGCGGCGCTGCGCGACCGGGTCATCGCGGCGTCGATCCTCGGCAAGATCAAGACCTGGGTGCAGATCATCGCGATCTCGTTCGCGATCGTGCCGTTGTGGAACTTCTTCGGACCGGGCATGCACGTCGTCAACACGGTCCTCATGGTGCTCGCGGTCGTGATCACCCTCGTCAGCGGCGCCGAGTACCTCTGGCAGGCCTGGCGGGCCCGTCCGGCCCCCGCCTCGGTGGTCGAGTAGGCGCGCAGCGCCGTGTCGAGACCGACGGCCGACGACGTCGTCAGCGCGTTCGCCGCGCGCGGGCTGACGGTCGCGGTGGCGGAGTCGCTCACCGGCGGGCTGGTGGTCGCCGAGCTCGTGTCGGTCCCGGGCGCGTCGGCGGTCGTGCGCGGGGGAGTGGTGGCGTACGCGACCGAGCTCAAGCACGAACTGCTGGGGGTGGATGCCGCCCTCCTCGCGGCGGGCGGTCCGATCCAGGCGGCCGTCGCCGAGCAGATGGCCGCGGGGGTGCGGACGCGTCTCGGCGCCGACGTCGGACTCGCGACGACCGGGGTCGCCGGACCCGACCCGCAGGACGGGCACGCGCCGGGCGAGGTCTGGATCGCGATCGCGTCCTCCACCGGGGTGCGGTCGCTGCGCCTCGAACTGGGAGGTGACCGCGGCGCGATCCGCCGTGAGACGGTGGATGCGGTGCTCACGCTCGCGCTCACCGGCTCGGGGGAATAGACCCCGTTTCGATCTCGTTACAGATCGTGTCGTCTCAGGCTTTCCCGAGGTGACGCGAATTAGAGTTCACATATCCGGTGGGGTAGCGTTACCACCCCACCCGGAGCCCGAGCCGCGAGGCGCAGGGCTCCGAATGTCAGGTAGCGAAGGAGGACACCATGGTTCTGGTCCGTCAGGAAATCGGTGACGTTCTCCGTGACTTCCGCCTGCAGAAGGCGATGACCCTCCGTCAGGTCGCGTCCCGCGCCTCGGTGGCGCTGGGCTACCTCTCCGAGGTGGAGCGCGGCCAGAAGGAGGCCTCGAGCGAGATCCTCGCCTCGGTGGCCGACGCGCTGGACACCCCGATCTCGGTCATCATGCGCGAGGTGGGCGACCGGCTCGCCGTCGTCGAGGGCGTGACGTTCGACGACCACCGCACGTACGTGAGCGCGGCGTCGTTCGACACCGTGCCCGACACGCTGCCCGACGACCTGGTCGCGGAGTTCGACGCCGACCTCGCCGTGCGCTGAGGCTCGCCGCTCCTGAAGCTCAGCGAGTTCTCCCGGGCCGTCGACGACGAGTTCGGCGCGTTCGGACGCGTCCTGATGCGCGACACCGTGATCGTCGAGCTGGGCAACCGCACGGCCGACCAGGCTCTCGCCGCCGGCATCCCGCCGCGCGAGGTCTGGGTGGCGCTCTGCCGCGTGCAGGAGGTCCCGGTCGAGCGCTGGCACGGCGCGGGTCTGCCGAAGCCGCCGCGCGGCTGACTTCCGCGACACGCCGTCGCGTTGCGCCTCTCGAACATTCGTTCGGATGGGGATAGTCTCCTCCACAGAGTCTTTCGAAGACGAGTTGTGGATGTTTCCGCCCGTCGGTCCCGGCCGATGTCGGACCCCGGGCGTAGCGTCGCACTCGTCGGACACCGACTAGCCCTGCCGTGAGGGGCGCTGACCTTGCTTCACCGGTCGGCGCAGGATCGGCAGCCGATGGGCGCACCGCACCGCGCAGATCCCGATCTGCCGAACCGAAGGAGACAGCACATGCCCACCCCCGCAGACCGCGAGAAGGCCCTCGAGACCGCTCTCGCCCAGATCGACCGTCAGTTCGGCAAGGGCTCGGTGATGCGGCTCGGCAGCGACGAGCGCGCGCCGGTTGCCGTCATCCCGACCGGGTCGATCGCCCTCGACGTCGCCCTCGGCATCGGCGGCATCCCGCGCGGCCGCATCGTCGAGATCTACGGCCCGGAGTCCTCCGGCAAGACGACTCTGACGCTCCACGCGATCGCCAACGCGCAGAAGGCCGGCGGCATCGCGGCGTTCATCGACGCGGAGCACGCGCTCGACCCCGAGTACGCCAAGAAGCTCGGCGTCGACATCGACTCCCTCCTCGTGTCGCAGCCCGACACGGGGGAGCAGGCGCTCGAGATCGCCGACATGCTCGTGCGTTCCGGCTCGATCGACCTCATCGTCATCGACTCCGTCGCGGCGCTCGTGCCCCGTGCCGAGATCGAGGGCGAGATGGGCGACGCGCACGTCGGCCTCCAGGCGCGCCTCATGTCGCAGGCCCTCCGCAAGCTCACCGGCGCGCTCTCCACGACGCAGACGACGATGATCTTCATCAACCAGCTGCGCGAGAAGATCGGCGTGTTCTTCGGCAGCCCCGAGACCACGGCCGGT
>CAZPJC010000066.1:2105-12117 GCA_964586645.1 uncultured Schumannella sp. | reverse complement strand
CCGCTCTCCGACGTCGTGCCCGGGATGAACGGGATGTTCCTGTCCACGATCGTCGTGAACGGCCGGATCGTCGGCACCTGGCGGCGCACCGTGAAAGCCAAGGGCGCCGAACTGACGGCCGAGCCGTGGGGCCCGCTGTCGGCCACGGCTCAGCGCGGGTTCGCGAAGGCGGCCCGCGCCTACGCCGACTACCTCGGCATTCCGCTCGTCAGCTGACGACCGAGCGGCACGCCTCGCCGCAGTGGATGAACGGCCCGGTCCGCCCCGACATCTCCCGGCGGAGTTCGAGCAGTCGGCCGGCCGCGTCTTCGATCGTCGACATCGGGATGCGGCCGTCGCGCACCGCCGCCGCGACCGCCGCGACGACACCGCCGATGTCGACGCCCTGCACATAGAGCAGCAGCGTGACGCCCGCCCCGATCGCGGCGACCGCGTTGGCCCCGGGATCGGCGTAGGCGGCCTCCCCGGAGTCCTCGAGCATGTTCATGTCGTCGGTCACGATCACGCCGTCGAACCCCAGCTCGTCGCGCAGGATGCCGACCCAGGTCGCCGAGAGCGTCGCCGGGGCGGCGTCGACGGCGCTGTACCGCAGGTGCCCGAGCATCACGAACTCGGCGCCCGCGTCGATCCCCGCCTGGAACGGACCGGCCTGCGTCGCCCGCCACTCATCGAGGCCCATCCCCGTCGTCGGCACGCTCGAGTGCGAGTCGCCCGCGACCGACCCGTGGCCCGGGAAGTGCTTGAGCGTCGAGAACACGGTGCCCTTCTCCCCCGCCACGGCCGCCGCGACCCGCGGGGATGCCGACCCGGCGTCGTCGCCGAGGGTGCGGCTGAAGATGAACGAGCGACGATCGCCCGTGACGTCGGCGACGATCCCGAAGTTGATGAGCACCCCGGCGGAGGCGACGAGGGCGGCCCGCGCCTGGAACGCCGCCTGCGTCGCCGAGGGGTCCTGGGTGCGCAAGGTCGACGCGCCGGGGCCGGAGTCGGGCAGCCGCCGCACGACACCGCCCTCCTGGTCGATCGCGGTCAGCACCGGCAGGCCCGGATCGGCGCTGAGCGCGGCGGACGTCGCCGCGAGCTGCTCGGGCGACGCGACGTTGTCGCCCATGAAGATCACGCCCGCGACGCCGGTCGCGTCGATCGTGCCGCGGATCGGCCCCGGTCCGGTGCCCGCGACGTGCACCATGAGCAGGCTCGCGATCTTCTGCTCGAGCGTCATCGCGTCGAGCCGCGCGGCGACGTAGGCGTCGAGCGGGTCGACCTGGACGGTCACGGCGGCGGCCCACGGCCGCGGCGGCCCGTCCGGCGCGAGCGGCGCGGCGGTGCAGCCGGCCAGCAGCACCGTCGCGAGAGCGACCGCCACCGCGCGTCGTCGAGCCATGACGGGACTCTACGCTGGGGGCCATGCGGATGATCGGCGCCCTGCTCCGCTCGTCGCACCCGGGCCCCGCCGCCGGGGTGACCGTGATCACCGTGCTGCTCGGCATCGCCGTCGGGCTCGACCCGCTGCGGGTCGTGCTGCTCGGCGCGACGATGGCGCTCACCCAGCTCTCGATCGGCCTCTCCAACGACTGGATCGACGCCGCCCGGGATCGCGCTGCGGGGCGCACCGACAAACCCGTGGCGCGCGGCGAGATCTCCGTGGGCGTCGTCCGGGCCGCCGCGTGCGTCGCCGCCGGACTCGCCGTGCTCGTCTCGGTGACCCTCGGCATCCCGTTCGCGATCGCCCACCTCGTCGCGCTCGCCGGAGGCTGGAGCTACAACGCGTGGTTCAAGCGCACGCCCGTCTCGGTCGTGCCGTACGTCGTCAGCTTCGGGATGCTGCCCGCCCTCGCGACACTCGCGCTGCCGACCCCCGCCGCGCCCGCCTGGTGGGCGGTCGCCGCCGGGGCGCTGCTCGGCGTCGCCGCCCACGTCGCCAACGTGCTGCCCGACCTCGACGACGACGCCGCGACCGGGGTGCGGGGTCTTCCGCACCGGCTCGGGCGCGTGGGCTCGACGCTGCTGGCCGGGCTCGCCCTCGCCGGCGCGGCGGGGGCGCTCGCGATCGGGATCGGATCGCCGCTCGCGGTCGCCGGGCTCGGCGTCTCGCTCGCCGCCTCGGTCGGGGCGGTCGTGTTCGGGCTCCGCGGCAGCCGCTGGGGCTTCCGCCTGGTGATCGTCGCCGCCCTCGTCGACGTCGCCCTCCTCGTGCTCGCCGGATCGGCCCTCACCGCGGGTTGAGTGCCGGCCGCGCAGCGGTCGGTGTACCGAAACCGGCCTGCGAGCGACCCGGGGGCGGGTTTCGATACACCGGGCGACGCCCGGCACTCAACCCGCGGGATGCGGTGCGGAGACGGCCTGCAGGACGGCGGCGATCGTCTCGGGGGCCTCGAGGATGCGGAAGTGCCCGACGACATCCAGCTGCACGTTCGTCCCGCCGTCGACGGCCGACCCCTCGGGGATGTGCGGGTCGAACGACGGGAAGATCGAGGTGATCCGGGCGTTGACGGTGCGCTCGGCGACCAGTCGGCGGATGACGGGATGCCCGGGCCGGAAGATCCGCAGCGCCGGCACGACCATGAGGTCGGCCATCCGGGAGCCGGAGAACGGCGTCGCGACGGCGACGAGCCTGTCGATGCGCCCCGCCGCGTCGTCGAGCATCGCCGCCTTGCCGATCAGCCCGCCCTTGCTGTGCGCGACGAGGGCCACGTCGTGCAGGTCGGCGCGCTCGAGGGAGGCGAGCACCCGGGCGGCGCTCGCCGGGATCGCCCGGTCGTTGATGCCGAGCTCGCGCACGACGTGAACCGGATGCCCGGCGGCGGCGAGGGCGTCGGCGATCGGCCGCAGGAAGTGCCAGCGCTCGTACACCCCCGGCAGGAGCACGACCGGGCGTGCGGAGCCCGCCGCGTAGGACGCGGGCACCCGGGCCGCGAAGCCGAGGCCGCGCATCCGGATCGCGTTCGGGTAGTCGCCGAGCGCGATCCGGGCCTGCCTGCGGAGGTTCACGCCGACTCCACGAAGCTCGTGATGTGCCGGGCGATCGTGGCCGGCTCGGTGTGCATGATCACGTGCGGGCCGTGCACCTCGTGGAACTCGCCGTCGGGGTGCGCGTCGGCGAGGGCGCGGGCCCAGGGCGTCGAGACGATCGGGTCGCGGTCGCCGTTGACGACGAGGGTGTGGGCCCGATGGCCGGGGACGCGATCCTCCGGGCGGTCGGCCAGCATGTGCGGGATCTGCTTGAGCAGGTAGCGGGGTCCGCAGCGCACGAGGTAGTCGGTCACCGCGATCCCGAACACGACGGGCCGCTCGCGCAGCGCGTCGCGCAGCAGGTGGCCGATCGCCTTCCCGACGGTGCGCGCCGACGGCTCGAGGGTGGGCGACAGCATCACGACGGTGCGCGGGATGCCGGGGTGCCGTTCCGCGAGCATCGACACGACCTGCGCGCCCCAGGAGTGCCCGACGATGACCGGATCGTCGACCTGGAGTTGGGTGAGGAAGCCGGCGAGCACGTCGGCGTGGTCGGCGATCGTGACGTCGCGACGGGGGTCGGGCGCGGCGCCGTAGCCCGGGAGGTCGATGAGGAACACCCGGCCGCTCTTCGCCAGCTGCGCGGCGAGGGGCCGGAAATACCGCGACGACACCCCGATGCCGTGGACGAGCACGTAGGTGCGGGCCTCGGGCCCGAGCGACCCCGGGAAGCGTTCGACGAAGATCGTGAGGTTCTGATGCTCCTGGCGGCTCGTGTAGTACAGCTCCCCGTATGCCCGGCGGGGGCGGGAGGAGTCCTCGCCCGCGGGGCCGCGCAGGCCGAGGCCCAGCCGCATCCGCAATCCGGCGAAGCGACTGGGGGCGGGCACCCCCCGAGCCTACGAGCGCCGAGCTTCAGGAACGCTCAGCGGTCAGAGCCTCCACGGGATCCTGGGCGAGCAACTCGCGCACGCGCGGGATGACGACGGTGCCGTACAGCTCGATCGCGTGCATGAGGTGCTCGTGCGGCACGGTGCCGGCCGAGTACTTGAGGTCGAAGCGCTGGATGCCGAGGGTGCGCACGGTGTCGGCGATCTTGCGGGCGACCGTCTCGGGCGACCCGGTGTGCGAGGCGCCGGTGGCGATCTCCTGCTCGAAGTGGTCGCGCGTCATCGGACCCCAGCCGCGCTCCTTGCCGATGCGGTCGAACATCGCCTTCTGGTGCGGCCAGAGGATGTCGGCGGCCTCCTCGTCGGTGTCGGCGATGAAGCCGGGCGAGTGCACGGCGACGGGCAGGTCGGGCTGCTCCATCTGCGCGAGCGCGCGGTGGAACAGGTCGACGTAGGGCGCGAAGCGCGCGGGCGCGCCGCCGATGATGGCGAGGGTGAGCGGCAGGCCGTACCGGGCGGCGCGGACCACGGACTCCGGGGATCCGCCGACGCCGACCCAGGCCCGGATGCCCGACCCTTCCGTCTTCGGGTACACGTGCTGGTTGGTCAGCGGCGGGCGCGTCGAGCCCTGCCAGGTGACCGGGCCTTCGGCCAGGAGCGCGTGCAGCAGGTCGAGCTTCTCCTCGAACAGCCGCTCGTAGTCGGCGAGCTCGAACCCGAACAGCGGGAACGACTCGGTGAACGATCCGCGGCCGAGGATGATCTCGCCGCGCCCCTTCGAGACCGCGTCGAGGGTCGCGAACTTCTCGTAGACGCGCACCGAGTCGTCGCTCGAGAGCACCGTGACGGCGGTGCCGACGTGGATGCGCTCGGTGCGGGCGGCGATCGCGGCGAGCACGATCTCCGGCGCGGAGACCGCGAAGTCGTCGCGGTGGTGTTCGCCGACACCGAAGAAGTCGACGCCGAGCGAGTCGGCGAGCACGCCCTGCTCGACGACGTTGCGGATGACCTGGCCGTACGGTACGACGTTGCCGTCGAGGTCGACGCTCACGTCGCCGAACGTGTCGAGACCGAGCTCGAGACCGTCGAGAGGGATGTTCGCGGAGCCATCAGTTGTCATGTCAACATCCAACCATTCCGACCCTCGCCGCATTCCGCACCTCCCCAGCAGTAGCGCCCTCCGGGCCTGTGCACCAGCCCCGACCCGGTCATGAGATTTTCTCTAACCTGGCGGACATGACTCCAGTCCTTCCCCGTCTCGTCCTCCTGGCTGCCTCGGCCCTCGTGCTGGCCGGATGCTCGCTCGCCGCGCCGCCGACCCCCGACACCGGGGGCGACGTGCCGACCTCGGACGCCGCTCCCGCCACCGGCGAGCTCATCACCGGCGACGGCTACAGCTACAACGTCCCCGACGGCTGGGGGCTGCCGCAGCAGGACGTCGCCTCCGGGAGCGACACGATCGCCCTCGACCTGACCGACGACGACGGCTTCAGCGACAACGTGAACGTGCTGCTCTCCCCCGCCGGCGAGCTCACGTCCGACCAGGTGGAGCAGGCGGGTCCGCCGGAGCTCGAGAACTCGGGCGCGAGCGACGTCGAGGTGCGCCCGCGCGTCGGGGTGGCGGGCGAGGAGTCGGCCCACCTGACCGGCCTGTTCACCTCGAACGGCGTCTCGTACCTGATCGACCAGTACTACCCAACGCACGACGGCCAGACCTATGTCGTCACCTTCTCGTTCAGTGAGACCGTGTCGCAGGCCGACCGCGAAGACCTCGCCGAGTCGGTGCTCGCGAGCTGGACCTGGGCCTAGTCGTCCCTAGCATCCGGCAGCGCCCCCGGCCAGCCCCCCACGGGCGGGCGGGGGCGCTGCCTACGTTGGGGACATGAGCGACGTCGTCATCTTCGCCCCCTCGCCCGTGCTCGAGATCACGGTCGAGGAGCACGCCGACGACGGCGACGTGCACATCCACGCCGGCGGTCAGGGAGTCTGGCAGGCCCGGATGCTGCAGTCGCTCGGCTGCGACGTCACGCTCTGCTCGATGCTCTCCGGCGAGACCGGGCGCGTGCTCGGCTTCCTGCTGCAGGAGGAGGACATCCCGGTCGTCGGCTTCCCGCGGGATGCCCGGGGCGGCGTCTTCGTGCACGACCGCCGCACCTCCGAGAAGGTACCGGTCGTCGAATCCGGCGGCGACGCCCTGTCCCGGCACGAGCAGGACGAGCTGTACGGGCTCACCCTGCGCACCGGCCTCGACGCGTCGCTCGTCATCCTCTCCGGACCGCACGGCGACGGCATCCTCCCCGCGGACTTCTACCGTCGGCTCGCGGCCGACCTGCGCACGGGCGGCGTGCCCGTGGTCGTCGACCTCGCCGGGGAGCGATTGGATGCCGCCCTCGCCGGCGGGGTGACCGTCGCCAAGGTCAGCGACCAGGAACTCCTCGACGACGGCCGGATCTCGACGACGTCGGACATCGGCCAGATCGTCGTCGCGATGCGGGCGCTGCACGACGCCGGGGCCGAGGTCGTCGTCGTGACCCGCGCCGAGGAATCGGCGCTGCTCCTGCAGGACGGCGCGGTGCACGAGGTCGTCGCGCCGCGGATGGAGGTCGTCGACTCCGCGGGAGCCGGGGACTCCTTCGTCGGCGCGTTCTGCTCGGTGCTCGCGCGCGGCGGCTCGGTGGCGGACGCGGCCCTGCTCGGCGCCGCGGCGGGAGCGCAGAACGTCACGCGGCACGGCCTCGGCACGGGCGAGGCCGCGACGATCGACCGGCTCCGGGAGCTCGTCCTCCTCCGTCCGCTCGCCGGCGGCGGCGCGGATCCCGGCCCGCCCGCCCGGGAAGTCAGCCCCGACCAGCTCGCCACCGTCGTCGAGGAGGCGACCTCGTGACCCGCGCGCTGATCACCAACGACGACGGCATCGCCTCCCCGGGTCTCGCCGCGCTCGCCCACGCCGCGATCGCCGCCGGGCTGGAGGTCGTCATCGCCGCCCCCGCCGAGGAGGCGAGCGGGTCGAGCGCCGCGATCACCGGCACCAACACGATCGCCGTCACCGGGCACACCGACGCGTCGACGATCAAGGTCGAGAAGCGCGAACTCGCCGAGGCTCCCGGCATCCCGGCGTACAGCGTCCGGGCCGCGCCCGGCCTCATCACGCTCCTCGCCGCCCACGGGGCGTTCGGCGACCCGCCCGACCTCGTGCTGTCGGGCATCAACCGCGGCGCGAATCTCGGGCGCGTCATCCTGCACTCCGGCACCGCCGGGGCCGCGCTCACCGGCGGCGTGAACGACGCCCGGGGTCTGGCCGTGTCGCTCGACGTCGGGCTCCACCCCGATGCGCTCCACTGGGAGACCGCGGCCGCCGTCGTGCGCGACCTGCTGCCGGTGCTGCTCGAGCACCCGCACGGCACGGTGTTCAACCTCAACGTTCCGAACGTGCCGTCGGCCGACGGGCTCGAGCTGCGCGAGGCGACCCTCGCGCCGTTCGGTATCGTGCAGACCACCATGACCGAACCGGTGGAGGGCGACGTGCGGCTCACCGTGCGCGAGCTGCCCGAGACGCCGATCGACGGCTCCGACGCGGCGCTGCTCGCGCAGGGCTACGCCACCGTGACGAACGTCGTCGCCGTGCAGGAGTCGGCAACCCCGGTCTTCGCCGGACCCCGCCGCGACCGCGGCACCCTGCACGTCTCCACGACCCCGGCGCGGGCGTGACCGTCCGGAGCGCCGGCATCCTGCTCTGGCGCGACGGCGATGCCGGTCGCGAGGTGTGGATCGCGCACATGGGCGGGCCGTACTGGGCGCGCACGCAGGAACGTGCGTGGTCGATCCCGAAGGGACTCGTCGACGAGGGCGAGGAGCCCCTCGACGCCGCGCGGCGCGAGTTCGCCGAGGAGATGGGGGTGCCCGCACCCGACCTCGACTACGTCGAGCTCGGCGAGTACCGCTACTCCTCGGGGAAGCTGCTCACGGTCTTCGCGGCCGACGGCACCGGATTCGACCCCGCCGAGGTGGGCAGCGAGACGTTCGAGCTCGAATGGCCGCCGCGGTCGGGCCGGATGCAGTCGTTCCCCGAGATCGACCGCGCCGAGTGGGTGCCCGTGGCGCGCGCACGCGAGTTGCTCGTCGCCGCCCAGGCGCCGATGCTCGACGCTCTCTCGCCTACCGCGGGTTGAGTGCCGGCTGCGCCGCAGCCGGTGTATCGAAACCCGGCCTCCGGGTTGCCCGGGCATGGTCTCGATACACCGGGCTTCGCCCGCCACTCGACCCGCGAGTGGTCAGGTCCAGGCGGATGTCGTCGGGCCTCACGTCGTCGGGACGGTGGGTGACCAGCACGACGAGACGATCGTCGAGGGCGGCGCGCAGGTCCGCCATCAGGGCGGCGGCGGTCGGCGCGTCGAGATGCGCGGTGGGCTCGTCGAGCAGCACCACGTCGGCATCCACCAGCAGCGCCCGCGCGACCGCGAGCCGCTGCCGTTCGCCACCGGAGAGGGCGCGACCACCGGGGCCGACGCGGGCGTCGAGGCCGTCGTCGAGGTCGGCGAGCAGCGGGCCCAGCCCGACGCGGCCGAGCACCTCGTGCATCGCCCGCTCGCCGGCAGGCCGGGCGAGGGCGAGGTTGCCGCGCAGCGTCGAGTCGAACACGTGCGCGTCCTGCGGGCACCACGCGACCCGGCCTCGCCACTCCGCGACCGAGAGCTCGCCGAGGTCGTCGCCGTCGATCTCGATCCGGCCGGCCGACGGCGCGACTCCGCCCAGCAGTGCCGTGAGCAGGGTCGACTTGCCGGAGCCCGAGGGTCCGGTGACCGCGAGCCACTCCCCCCGCCAGATCGCCGCGGTGACGTGCTCGACCGCCGGGACGTCGGCTCCCGGCCAGGTCACCGCGACGTCGTCGAGCTCGAGCTGGAGAGGTCCGGCGGGCGGCACGACCAAGTTCCCGCCCGCCGGGGCTTCGGGGGTCGCGAGCAGCCTGCCCACCGACCCGAGGGCGCTGCCGAGCGCGGGCAGCTTCTGCATCGCGACCGCGCCGGCGCCGAGCGGGTCGCCCGCCGCGAACACCAGCAGCACGACCACTGCGATCGTCGAGACCGGAACGCCCCCGGTCGCGGCGAGGACGAGCCCGGCGGCGACGGCGGTCAGGGCCGCGATGACCGCGGCGACCGCGGGGGCGGCTTCGGCCACCGGAGCGGCTCGGCGCTCGGCGCGGGCGAGGGCGTCGGCATCCCGCACGACCCCCGCGATCGCTCGCGGAGCGACCCCGTTGGCCCGCAGGTCGGCGGCCGCACGGCCGAGGTCGGCGACGCCGCGCAGAACGCGGCCGCCGAGCACCATCCGGCGCCGTTCCGCGGTGCGGCCGGCGGCGACGGCGACGAGACCGGGGACGACCAGGGCGACGACGAGGCCGCCCGCGGTCACGGGCAGAGCCGCGGGTGCCACGAGGCCGACCGTGAGCAGCACCCCGGCGGTGGCGAGGAGGGCGGCGGAGAGAGTCGGGATGATCCGCGGCAGGAGGTCGCGCACGGCACCCGTCGTGCCAACGAGGTAGTCGACGGCACGCCCGCCCTCGAGAAGGTCGCGGGATCCCGCGGACCGCGCGGCGATCCCTCGCCAGAGCACGAGGCGCACGGCATCCGTCGCCCGGAAGGCGGCGCGGTGGGTGACGAGGCGCTCCGCGTACCGGGTGACGGCGCGGCCGATCCCGAAGAACCGCACACCGACGATCGCGACCAGGAGGTACATGATCGCGGGCTGCTCGGCGGCCTGCACGATGAGCCAGCCGGAGACGGCGGTGAGCGCGAGACCCATGCCGGTCGCGAGCGTCGCGAGGAGGGCGGAGAGGATCCACGTCCCGGTGGCTGGCGCGAGCACGAGCCGAAGCACCCGCCCGAGCGGCAGCGTCGGCGGATCGGCCTGCGCCACGGGGTCGACCGCGACGGGCGGCGGGCCGGGCCGCGCGGCCGGCTCCGGAACGGAATGCGGGTCGGTCGGCACGTGGTCGACCGGCACGAGGCGCGTCGCGAGGGCGAGGGTCGCGGGATCGTGGCTCACCAGCACGGTCGCGACCCGGGGCGTGCGGGCGGCGATCGCGGTGCGCACGCGGTGGGCGGCGACGTCGTCGAGATGCGCGGTCGGTTCGTCGAGCAGCAGCACGCGCGCGCCGCGGTCGACCCGCAGCA
>CAZPJC010000066.1:0-2005 GCA_964586645.1 uncultured Schumannella sp. | reverse complement strand
TGCGCGGTCGGTTCGTCGAGCAGCAGCACGCGCGCGCCGCGGTCGACCCGCAGCAGCGCCCGCGCGACGGCGACGCGACGACGCTCCCCCGGGCTGAGCAGCGCGCACGCCCGGTCGGCGATCGCGGTCAGCCCGACCTCCGCGAGCACGCCCGCGACGTCGGAGTCACCGGCGTACAGCTCGAGTTCGGCCCGCACGGTCGCCCCCACGGTGTGCGGATCCTGCGGCACCCACGCCACCCGGTAGGCGCCGGAGATCTCCCCGGCGACCTGGGCGTCGGCGGGCAGCACGCCGGCCAGGGCGGCGAGCGCGGTCGACTTCCCTGCGCCGCTCGGGCCGGTGAGCGCGACAACTTCGCCCGGATAGGACACGAGATCGAGCCCGGCCACCACGGGCGTGCGGCGTGCGGCGTAGCTCACCGTCAGATCGCGCAGGCTCAGGGTTCCCGCCGGGATCCGCGCGCGCAGACGCACGCCGCCGCCGACCAGCTCGCGCACGCGCGCGACGACCGCCTGCGCGTCCTGCGCGGCGTGATGGGCGACGCCCAGCTCGCGCAGGGCGCTGAAGCACTCGGGGGCGAGCAGCAGCACCACGAGGGCATCCGCGAGTCCCGCCTGGCCGGAGAGCAGCCGGATGCCGAGGACGACCGCGACCACCGCGACGGAGAGCGTCGCGAGCAGCTCGAGGGCGAGCGCGGAGAGGAACGCGGTGCGCAGCACCCGGCCCGTGCGCCGGGTGTACTCGCGCTGGATGGCGGCGAGCCGGTCGGTCTGCTCCCGGTCGCGGCCGAGGCCGACGAGCACCGGGAGTCCGTGCGCGAGTTCGGCGACGTGGTCGGCCAGACGGGCGAGGGCATCCTGGGCGGCGCGCACGCTGTCGCGGCTGTGCAGGCCGATGAGCACCATGAACAGCGGCACGAGCGGCAGCGTCACGGCGAGGATGAGCGCGCTCAGCGGGTCGATCGCGAGCACGCGGAGCCCGAGCGCGAGCGGCACGACGACACCCGCGATCGAGGCGGGCACGACCCCGGTGAACCAGCCGTCGAGGTCGTCGAGCCCGCGACTCGCGAGCGGACCCACGGAACCGGCCGCGAGGTCGCGCGTCACGGTCGCCGCGGCGAGATCCCGGCGGTGCCCGAGTTTCGCCGCGGCCGCCGCACGACGGCCGAGGACCCCGGTCGCCCAACCCGCGGCACCGCGCAGCACCGCCCCCGACGCCGCGAGGACGGCTCCCGAGGGATCGCCCGTCACGATGAGCCGGGCGAAGCCCTCAGCCAGCAGCACGAGCGCCCCGGCCCGCGCGACCGCGGCGACGACGAACGCCGCGAGCGTCACGCGCGGGATCTCCGCCAGTCGCCCGTTCCGGGGGCCCCGCGCACCGCGGAGGCCCCCGAAACGGGCGGACAGCCGGGTCATGACCGGACGGCGGGCACCACGACCTGCACGACCGGGAGGTGCTCCACCCGCAGGCGCTTGCGGAACACCCAGTAGCTCCACGCCTGGTAGGCGAGCACGACCGGCAGTCCCACACCGGCGACGATCGTCATCACGCCGAGCGTGTAGTCGCTGCTCGACGCGTTCGAGACCGTCAGCGTGTACGCGGGGTCGATCGTCGACGGCAGCACCGCCGGGTACGCCGCGACGAAGATCGCCGCCGCCCCCGCGACCAGGAAAGCCGCGAAGCCCAGGAACGCGCGGCCCTCGAGCCGCTTCCGCGCGGCGAGCCAGCCGAGCACCGCGGCCACGGCGGCCACCACCACGAGTCCCCACGAGACCGCGGTGCCCGACTGCACCTGAACGAGCACCACCCAGCCGACGAGCGGCAGGAGGGCGATCGGCGCCATCCGAACGACGTCGCGGCCCGCGCGTTCGCGCACCGGTCCGTCGGTCTTGAGGGCGAGGAACGTCGCGGCGTGCACGAGGCAGAAGCCGACCGTGGCGAGGCCGCCGAGCACGGCGATCGGCGTGAGCCAGACGAACGGTCCGCCCACGCGGTCGCCGTTCGC
>CAZPJC010000065.1:0-12160 GCA_964586645.1 uncultured Schumannella sp. | reverse complement strand
TTGGGCACGAGCGGGTCGCGGCGCTTGTGGATGATGGCCAGCGGCGCCCCGAGCTTGTCGCTCCAGATGTCGGCGACCCGCACGCGGCCCATGTCGGGTGAGACGACGGTGAGGGTGTCGGCATCCAGCTTCGCCCTGAAGTGCTCGAGCAGCACGGGCATCGCGAACAGGTGGTCGACGGGCCCGTCGAAGAAGCCCTGGATCTGGGCGGCGTGCAGGTCGACGCTCATGATGCGGTTCGCCCCGGCCGCCTTGAACAGGTCGGCGACGAGCCGTGCCGAGATCGGCTCGCGGCCACGGCCCTTCTTGTCCTGCCGGCCGTACGGGTAGAACGGGGCGACGACCGTGATGCGCTTGGCGCTCGCCCGCTTCGCCGCGTCGATCATGATGAGCTGCTCCATGATCCACTCGTTGATCGGCGCGGTGTGCGACTGGATCACGAAGACGTCGGCCCCGCGGATGCTGTCGCCGTAGCGGGCGTAGATCTCGCCGTTCGCGAACGTGCGGGCCTCGGTCGGCACCAGCTCGGAGTCGAGTTCCTGGGCGATGTCCTCCGCGAGCTGCGGGTGGGCCCGCCCGCTCACGATCACGAGTCGCTTCTCACCGGTGATCTTGATGGCCGACACGCCGCGCTCCTCGCCCTTGGGGTTCCAGCCTACCGGTAGCGCTGGGTGCGACCTCGGTCAGTCCTGAGCAGCGGCTGCAGCCTTCGCCGCCGCTTCGTGACGGGCGGTCCAGCCCTCGACGAACTTCAGTTGCGCGACGCTCACCGCGAGCGCTCCCGCGGGCACGTCCCGTCGTACGACGGTGCCCGCCCCGATGGTTGCGTCGTCGCCGATCGTCACGGGCGCGACGAACGAGTTGTGGGTGCCGGTGTGCACGTGGGACCCGATCGTCGTCGCGTGCTTGGTGAAACCGTCGTAATTGGCGGTGATGGCCCCGGCCCCGATGTTGGTGCCCTCGCCGATCGTCGTGTCGCCGATGTAGGAGAGGTGCGGCACCTTCGAGCCCGCGCCGATCTTCGCGTTCTTGGTCTCGACGTAGGTGCCGATCTTGCCGCCCTCGCCGAGCTCGGTGCCTGGCCGGAGGTACGCGAACGGCCCGACGGTCGCCTTCGCGCCGATGACGGCGAGCGTCGCGTCGGTGCGCTTCACGACGGCATCCTCGCCGACCTCGCAGTCGAGCAGGGTCGTGTCGGGTCCGAGGCGCGCGCCCCGGGCGACCGTCGTCGCGCCGGCGAGGTGCGTGTTCGGCAGGATCTCGACATCCTCGGCGAGGGTCGCCCGCAGGTCGATCCAGGTGCTGCCCGGGTCGTGCACGGTCACCCCGGCGAGCTGCCAGCCGCGCACGATCATCGCGTTGAGCCGCGCGGCGGCGCGCGCGAGCTGCACCCGGTCGTTGATGCCTTCGACGACCCAGGCGTCGGGGGCGGGGACCGCCTCCACGGGCTGGCCCGCGGAGCGCAGCATCCCGATGACGTCGGTCAGGTAGCGCTCGCCCTGGGCGTTCTGGCTCGCGAGTTCGGGAAGGCGCGCGCGCAGCGACGCGACGGTGAAGACGTAGGTGCCGGAGTTGACCTCGGTGATCGCGCGCTCGTCGTCGGTCGCGTCGCCGTGTTCGACGATGCGGGTGAGCGCGCCGTCGGCATCCCGCACGATCCGGCCGTATCCCGTGGCGTCCTCGACGATCGCGGAGAGCAGGGTGGCGGCGGCCGTCGCCCGGCGGTGCGCCTCGAGCAGTCCGGCGATCGTGCCCGCGTCGAGCAGCGGAACGTCGCCCGACACGACGACCACGTCGCCGTCGAAGTCGTCGGGGAGCGCCGCGACGGCGACCTCGACCGCACGGCCGGTGCCGGGGATGTCGTCCTGGTCGACGATCGTCCCGCCGGGGAGGAACTCCTCGACGGCGGCGGCGACGAGGTCGCGCTCATGCCGCACGACGGTGACGACGTGGGCCGCGGAGAGTTCCCGCGCTGTCGCGAGGACGTGCCCGAGCAGCGGCACGCCGGCGAGCTCGTGCAGCACCTTCGGGCGGGAGGACTTCATCCGGGTGCCCTGCCCGGCGGCGAGGACGACGATGGCGAGCCGGGAATCGGTCATGCGCCCATTCTCCCCCGTCGGCGCCCGGTCGGCGGCGCGATCCCCGCTCCGACCCGGATGCCGGATCGCGGTTCGGTAGCGTGGCCGGGTGAGCGGCATCGTGCAGCGCCCCGCCCGCCTCGCCGACGGCCGGGACCTGATCTATTTCGACGACGCCGATACGACCCTCGGACCGGACCGGCGGATCGACGAGCGCACGCTCGACCCGCGCCCGGCCACCGCCATCGCCCGCCAGGACGTGCTCACCGGCGACTGGATCTCGATCGCCTCGGCCCGGCAGGACCGCGTCCTCCTGCCGCCCGCGCACCTCGACCCGCTCGCCCCGCAGTCGCCCGGCAACCCCTCCGAACTCCCCGACCAGTACGACGTCGCGGTGTTCGAGAACCGCTCGCCCGCGTTCGGCCCGGGCACCGGTGTCGTCGACACGGCTGGTCTGGGCTTCGAGCGCACGGTGCCGGCCACGGGCCGGTGCGAGGTCGTCTGCTTCAGCCCCGAGTCGACGGGGTCGCTCGGGGCGCAGACCGTCAGCCGGGTGCGCACCGTCGTCGAGGCCTGGGCCGAGCGAACCGCCGCGCTCTCCGCGATCGACGGGGTCGAGCAGGTCGTCCCGTTCGAGAATCGCGGCGAGGCGATCGGGGTGACGCTCCCTCATCCGCACGGCCAGATCTACGCCTACCCGTTCGTCACGCCGCGCACCCGGCGGATGCTGGATGCGGCCGACCGGATCGGACCCGACCTGTTCGCCCGTCTGCTCGACCACGAGACCACCGGCCCGCGAATGGTGCTCGAGGGCGAGCACTGGGCGGCGTTCGTGCCGTTCGCCGCGCGCTGGCCGCTCGAGGTGCACCTCGTGCCGCGGAGGCACGTGCCCGACCTCGCCGCGACGACGGCACCCGAACGCGACGAGCTAGCCGTTCTGCACCGCCGCCTGCTGCGCGGGGTCGACGCACTCTATGAGACGCCGACGCCGTACATCGCGGCGTGGCACCAGGCCCCGGTGAACATCGGCCGGGACGTGCTGCGGCTGCACCTGCAGCTCACCTCGCCGCGCCGGGGCGCCGACAGGCTCAAGTTCCTCGCCGGCTCGGAGGCCGCAATGGGCGCCTGGGTCGGAGACGTCGTCCCCGAGCGGCAAGCGGAGCAGCTGCGGGCCGCCCTCGCGGCCATCTAGGCGGCGGAGCGAGAGGTCAGCGCTTCGCGCGCGCCGCCCCCGGCAGGATGAGCCGGTAGCCGACGGGGAAAAGCCGGATGCCGCGGTCGGCCGCCAGCCCCCACAGGCCGCGCGGCAGCAGCAGGGTGAGCAGGACCGCGAGCACCCCGAGGATGACGAGATACCAGGCGCCCAGCGCCGACAGCCACTGCTGCAGCGCGAAGAACACGATCGCCCCGAGGATCGGCCCCTCGATCGTGCCGAGGCCGCCGATCACGACGATGAAGATCATGTACGACGCGAAGTTCACCGAGAACATCGAGTCGGGTTTGACCTGGAGCGTGCTGATCGCGAGCAGCCCGCCGGCGAAGGCGCAGCCGGCCGCGGCCACGATGTAGGTGATCCGCTTGCTGCGCGTGACGGGCACGCCGAGGGATGCCGACGCGATCGGGTCGTCGCGGATCGCGGTGAACCCGGCCCCGAGCCGGGACCGCATCAGCAGGTAGGTGACCGCGACGGCGAGCACCACGAGGGCGAGGCCCAGCCAATAGACGTAGGCGATCCGTCGCGTCGGGGCGAGCGCCGTCATCCCGACCAGGTTCATGCCGACGCCGCCGCCGAGACCGGGGATGCGCGAGGTGATCTGCATGACCACCTCGGCCACGACCCAGGTGCCGATCGCGAAGTAGCCGCCGCTCAGCCGGAAGATGAGGAACGACACCGGGATCGCGACGATCGCCGCGACGAGCGCTCCCACGAAGATCGCGAGGAACGGATCGACGCGCCACAGATTCGCGGCGGCGACCAGACCGTAGCCGCCGATGCCGATGTAGGCCTGCTGCCCGATCGAGACCATCCCCGCATAGCCGGCGAGGAGGTTCCACATCGTCCCCATGATGATGAGGATGAACAGCTGCACGAGCGACTGCTGGATGCCGGCGGGGAAGAGGTACGGCATCGCGACGAGCACGCCGACCACGGGCAGGGCGACGATCACCCCCACCTTCGACGCGCGGGTGGAGCGCGCGACGCGGAAGCCCGCGACCGGGATCGTGCCGGTCATGCCGTCACCGCCTTCGGGAGGAGGCCGCTCGGTCGCGCGGCGAGGAGGACGAGGAAGACGAGGTGCCCGATCAGCACCCCGTACCCGGGGAAGATCTGCGCCCCGATGGTCTGCGCGAGACCGAGGATGAGACCCCCGGCGAGGGTTCCCCAGAGGCTGCCGAGCCCGCCGATGATGACCGCCTCGAACGCGAAGATCAGCACGAGGTTGCCGTACACCGGGGTGAACTGGGTGCGCAGGCCGAGCACGACACCGGCGACGCCGACGGTCGCCATCGCGAGCGCGGCGGCAAGCGCGAAGATGCGCTTGGTGTCGATCCCCATCAGCTGCGCCGCCGAGGCGTCGTCGCTCGCCGCGCGGATCGCCCGGCCGAGCCGGGTGCGCGCGAGGAAGAGCTGGAGCACGACGATGACGAGGATGCCGATGCCGAAGGTGAGCAGCGGAAGGACGCCGATCGCCAGGCCGGGGGCGACGGCGATCGAGGCCTCGCCGAGCCCGGGCGCCGGGATCGAGCGGGAGTCCGCCGAGAACAGTTGTTGAATGAGGCTCGACAGCGCGACGGCGAGACCGAAGGTGACGAGGATCGGGGCGAGGCCGCCGCGCTCGAGCGCCCGGTTGAGGATCGAGAGCTGCAGCACCCAGCCCAGGGCGGCGATGAGCGGCACCACGACGACGAGGGTCACGAACCAGGGCACGCCGGTGAGTTCGAGCACCCAGAGCGCGAGGTACGCCGCGAGCACCACGCTCGCGCCGTGCGCGAGGTTCGCGATCCGCATGACGCCGAACAGGAACGACAGCCCCGAGGCGAGGAGCGCGTAGAAGCCGCCGAGCAGCACGCCCTGCGCCGCCGCGTTGATCCAGTCCATCAGTGGCTCCCATCCGACAGTCCGAAGTAGGCGGCGGCGAGCTCCGCCCGGGTGAAGCTGCTGGCCTCGCCTTCGAGCACGGTGCGACCCTCGAGGAGGCACTGCACGCGGTCCGCGACGGCGAGCGCGTGGTTGACGTCCTGCTCGACGATGAGCACCGTCGTGCCCTCCGCGGTGATCGCCGGCAGAGCGGCGTAGAGCTTCTCGACCGCGACCGGCGCCAGGCCGAGGGAGACCTCGTCGAGCAGCAGCAGCCGCGGGTTGCTCATCAGCGCGCGGGCGATCGCGACCGCCTGCTGCTCGCCGCCGGAGAGCGCGCGGCCGGCCTTGCCGCGGATGTCCGCGACGAGCGGGATCTTCTCCAGCACACGATCGAGCGTCCACGGTCCCGGACGACGCGCGTGCCCGCCGACCAGGAGGTTCTCCTCGACCGAGAGGCTCGGGAAGATGCGTCGCCCCTCCGGGCTCATCGCGATGCCCGAGACGACCCGGCGGTGCGCGGGCAGCGCGGTGACGTCGGTGCCGTCGATCTCGATCGTGCCGCGCGTGGGCACGACGATCCCGGCGATCGACTTGAGCAGCGTCGACTTGCCCGCCCCGTTGGCGCCGATGATCGCGAGGGTCTCGCCCTCGGCGACTTCGACGTCGATGCCGTAGAGCGCCTGGAAATCGCCGTAGTAGGAGTCGAGGCCCGTCGCCTTCAGCAGGCTCATGATTCGTCGCCGCCTTCGGTGAACGTCGTGCCGAGATAGATGTCGATGACCTCCGGGGTGCGGAGGACCTCCTCCGCGGTGCCGCGGGCGAGGATGCGGCCGAAGGCGAGGCAGGCGAGTTCATCGACGACCTGCGCGAGGGCGTGCACGATGTGCTCGATCCAGATGATCGTGATGCCGGCGGCCTTGAGTTCGCGGATGAGTTCGATGAGGGTCGGCAGCTCCTGATCGGTGAGCCCTCCCGCGATCTCGTCGAGGAGCAGGAGGGAGGGCTCGGTGGCGAGGGCTCGCGCGAGTTCGAGCCGCTTGCGGTCGAGGAGGCGCAGGCCCCCGGCGCGCTGGCCGGCGAGCGCGAGCAGCCCGGTGCGCTCGAGGCAGTCCACGGCGACCTCGTCGGCGCGGTGACCGCGGTGGTTGGCCCCGAATGAGGCAGCCACCCGCACGTTCTCGAAGACGGTCATGTCGCCGAACGGACGGGGGATCTGGAAGGTGCGCGCGATCCCCGCGCGCGTGCGGTGCGCGGTGCTCGACCTGGTCACGTCGTGGCCGTCGAACACCACCTGCCCGGCGTCAGGGCGGGTGACGCCGGTGATGAGGGAGAGGAGCGTCGACTTGCCCGCCCCGTTGGGGCCGACGATGCCGAGAGCCGAGCCGCGGGGTACGGCGAAGGAGAGCTGGTCGGCCACCACGACCGTCCCGAACCGCTTCGAGAGCGCCTCGATCTCCAGGATGTTGTCCACGAATCCTCCATCGACCGGCACGGAAGGCCGGGCCGCCACCGACCCGGCCTTCCGCCCGGGTCAGTACGCCATCGGGTTGACGGTGCCCACGGTCGGGATCTCGGGCGCCTCGGAGTTGGAGACGATCCCGAGTTCGAACGGGAAGTCACCGTCCTCCGAGTCGGCCCACTGCCCGCCGACGAGCGGCGTCTTGGCGACGTTCGGCACCGGACCGCTCGTCCAGTCCAGCGGACCGACGATGGTGTCGATCTTCATCGTCGACAGCGCGTCCACGATCGCCTGCGGCTCGATTCCGCCGGCGTCGACGACGGCCTTCTCGAGCACCTCGAAGAGCGCCTCGGAGAAGCCGAGCACGACCGACCACTGCGATCCGCTCTCGGTCTCGTAGGCCGAGGCGAGCTCGGCGGCCGTCTGACCGGTGAGGTTCGACGTGTACGGCGACTCGGGCGACCACCAGACCTCGGTCGTGAAGTTCACCGGGTCGCCGAGGGCCTCGGCGGCGGCCGGGAACTCGATCGCCTTCGCGATGGTCACGATCTTCGGCTGGTAGCCCTGCTGCTGCGCCTGCTGCCAGAAGGTGGCGAAGTCCGGGGGCGGGAGGACGCCGGTGAGGATTTCGTCGCCGTTCGCCTTGAACGCCGCGATGATCGCCGAGAAGTCCTGGGTGCCGGGCTCGTAGAGCGTCGGGGTGTCGAGCACGTAGCCGTTGCCGGCCTCCTCGAACATCCCCGGCAGGGCACCGCTCCAGGCGACGCCGTCGGAGTCGTTCGGGAACAGGCCCGCGACGTGGCCATTGGTGTCGACCTGGTTCCAGATGTCCTGGTACACGGCGGCGATGTCCTCGAGGCCCCAGAAGAAGTGGTAGCTCCAGGCGAGCGGCTCGGGGTTTGCCTGGTCGGCCTGACGGCTGAAGAACCAGGGCTGCCACGGCGTGTCGGCCGTGATGCACGGGATCGCGTTCGCCTCGCACTGGTTGGACACCGGGACCGTGGTCTCGGGGGTCGCGTGGGCGAGCAGCACGTCGGCGCCGTCCTGCGTGATGAGATCCTGCGCGACCTGGGCCGCGCGGTCGGGGCTCGACTGCGAGTCCTTCAGGATGATCTCGACGTCGTAGGTGGTGCCGCCGGCCTCGATCGGGTGCTCGTCGAACCAGGCCTGCATCTGCTCCACCACGAAGGTGTCGGGCGCTCCGAAGGCGGCGAGGCCGCCGGTGAGCGGGGTGACGAAGCCGACGGTCAGGGTGGTGTCGCCATCCCCGCCTCCCGTCGGACCGTCGAGACTCTGACAACCGGCGAGCGCCGCGGCCGTAGCCACGACGAGGCCGATGGACAGTGCACGTCGCTGTGCATTTCGCATCGCAGCACTCCCTCAAGGGGTCGGGGGACGCCGCCGGACGACGACGTCCCGAGCAACGTTTCATATCCGCGACAGCAGGGGAACGGTCTCGCGATACCCACAACGTCCGAGTCGATACCGGTATGAGATGGATGCCCGCTCGCGCGGTTCTCACCTCATTGATAGTTTTCGCATATGGATGCAGACGCATTGAGTCCTTCTAACAACGATGAAAGCGATCTACGGTTCCCCCAGGTCGTTCCGACGAGGGTGCGAGGAGGCAGTGTGCTCGAGACGCGGCATCTCCGCTACTTCGTCGCCGTCGCCGAGGAGCACCACTTCGGCCGGGCGGCCGAGCGCCTCCGGATGGCGCAGCCGCCGCTGTCGCAGCAGATCCGCCAACTCGAACGACTCCTGGGAATCGAATTGCTCACCCGCACCACGCGCCACGTCTCGGTGAACCCCGCCGGCGAGCTGCTGCTCGAGCGCGGACGCCGGGTGCTCGAGGAGCTCCAGTCGATCGAGGACGACGTGCGCCGCGTCGGCGAAGGTCTGCAGGGCACCGTCCGCCTCGGGTTCACCGGCGCGTCGACCTACGGGATCATGCCGCGCGTCCTGCGGGAAGCTGCGCGGGAGTTCGAGGACATCTCGCTGTCCGTCAGCGGCGAACTGCTCACCCCGCAGCTCGTCGCCGAGCTCCAGGCCCACCGGATCGACATCGCCGTGCTGCGACCGCCGATGAGCGCCCCCGGCATCGCGCACACCGTCGTCGCGCGCGAGAAGATCGTCGCCGCCCTCCCCGCGGACTCCCCCCTCGCCGAACGCGACCTCCTGGTCATGTCGGACTTCGCCGATCGCGTGCTGGTGGGCTATCCGCCGGACTCGACCGTCTCGCAGGCGCTCGCCGCCCGCTGGCTCGAGCACCGCATCCGCCCGCAGTACGCGCAGCGCGTGTCGGAGACCTCGACCCTGATGTCGCTCGTCGCGGCGGGGGTGGGCATCGCCCTCATCCCGGAGACCGCGACCTCCATCAGCCTGGGATCCACTGTCATCCGCCCCATCGCGGATGCACCCGACGTCGAGCTGGCCGTGGCCTGGCGACTCGACGAGACGTCCCGCAGCGTTCAGCGGTTCGTGCCGTTCATGGAACGACTCATCTCGGCCGGGAACGGAGTGCGCACGTGATCATCGAGCAGGTGGAGGCCATCCCCTACCGCATCCCCATGAGCAAACCGCTCGCCTTCGCGAGCGGGAGCGTGTCGCAGATGGACCACGTGCTGCTGCGGCTGAGGACCGACACGGGCATCGTCGGGATCGCCGACATCCCGCCCCGGCCCTACACCTATGGCGAGACCCAGGGCGGCGTCATCGCCCTGCTCACCACGCTGTTCTCCGACGTGCTCGTCGGAGCGGACCCGTTCGACCGCAACCGCATCCACGCGGGCCTCGCGCGGACGGTCGGGAACCACGCCACCAAGGGCGGGGTCGACATCGCCCTCTGGGACATCATCGGCACCGCGCTCGGGATGCCGGTCCACCGCCTCCTCGGCGGCTACACCGACCGGGTGCGGGTGTCGCACATGGTCGGCTTCTCCTCCGGCGAGGAGATGCTCGTCGAGGCCGAGAAGTACCGCGACACGTACGGCATCCAGGTCTTCAAGGTGAAGGTCGGTCGGCACCCGCTGAACCTCGACGTCGACGCCTGCCGCATCCTGCGGGAGGGCCTCGGGCCGGACGTCGAACTGTATCTGGACGCCAATCGCGGCTGGAGCGCGGTCGAAGCCGGCGAGGTCCTCGCCCGCGTCGGCGACCTGGGCTTCACCTTCTTCGAGGAGCCCTGCGACGCCCACGAGGTGCTCGGCCGACGCCGGCTCGTCGCGAACTCGCCGATCCCGATCGTCGCCGACGAGAGCGCGCCGACCCTCGGCGACGCGGCCCGCGAACTCACCACCGGCGGCGCCACGGCGCTCAGCATCAAGACGGCGCGTACCGGGTTCTCCGAGTCGCAGAAGATCCTCGGGCTCGCCGAAGGACTCGGGATCGAGGTCATCATGGGCAACCAGATCGACTCGCAGATCGGCAGCACCGCGACCGTGACCTTCGGGGCGGCGTTCCGGCACTCCTCGCGGCGCGCGGCCGAGCTGTCGAACTTCCTCGACATGGCCGACGACCTCGTCACCGAACCTCTCGTCATCGCCGACGGCACGATCGCCGCACCGACCGCGCCCGGCGTCGGCGTCGTCATCGACGAGGACAAGCTCGCCCACTACCGGCTCGACGGGAAGGCCTGACGTGCTCTACCTGGTCCGCATGGACGTGCACCTGCCCGTCGACATGCCCGCCGCGGCGGCGGACGACATCAAGGCGCGCGAGCGCGCGTACGCCCAGGACCTGCAGCGCGACGGGCGCTGGCGCGAGCTGTGGCGGGTCGTCGGCGAGTACGCGAACTACTCGGTGTTCGACGTCGCGGGGAACGACGAACTGCACGCGCTGCTGAGCGGTCTGCCGCTCTTCCCGTACATGACCATCTCGGTGACGCCGCTGGCTCAGCATCCGTCCCGCATCGACCCCTCGGACTCCGCGCCCGAGGCCCCGTAATCGAGAACCGCCACAGGATACGAAGGAGTTCCATCATGACCGACGACAGCTTCGAAGCCGAGCAGACGGCGAAGGCCGCCGCCTCCGGCGCGAACGCGACCGAGCAGTTCCGGCAGCGTGCGGCCGCGCACGCCGGCGGAGGCGCGGACACCGCCCGCGTCGCCGTGCTGGCCGGCCGCGCCATCCAGGCGCTCAACCAGGTCGTCCTCGAGGAGAAGGTGACCTACGACGAGTACAACGCCCTCAAGGCGTGGCTCATCCGCGTCGGCGAGGACGGCGAATGGCCGCTGTTCCTCGACGTCTGGCTCGAGCACTCCGTCGAGGAGGTCGCGAGCGAGCACCGCGAGGGCAGCAAGGGCACCATCGAGGGGCCCTACTACGTGCCGAACGCGCCGGCCGAGCCGTGGAACGGCACGATCCCGATGCGCGCCGACGAGCCCGGGACCCCGCTGGAGTTCACCGGCCAGGTGCGGTCCGTCGACGGCTCACCGCTCGGCGGCGCCCTCGTCGAGCTGTGGCAGGCCGACGACCTCGGCTTCTACTCGCAGTTCGCGCCCGGCCTGCCCGAGTGGAACCTCCGCGGCTCGTTCACCGCGAACGACAACGGCGAGTTCGAGATCTCGACGATCCAGCCCGCGCCGTACCAGATCCCGACCGACGGAGCCTGCGGGGCGCTCATCGCCGCCGCCGGTTGGCATGCCTGGCGCCCCGCCCACCTGCACCTCAAGGTCTCGGCGCCCGGCCACGAGCTGCTCACGACGCAGCTCTACTTCCCGGGCGACCCGCACAACGAGGACGACATCGCCGGCGCCGTGAAGCCGGAGCTTCTGCTCGACCCGAAGCCGCGCGAGGGCGCGGAGGGCGCGTTCGTGAAGTACGACTTCGTACTCGACCCGGCCTGACCCGCCGACGTCACGAGAGCCCGCCGGTCCTTCATGGACCAGCGGGCTCTCGTCGATCAGATGTGGCGACCACCCGAGATCTCGATGACGATCCCGGTGAGGTAGCGCGACAGGTCGCTCGCGAGGAAGAGCACGACGTCGGCGACCTCGTCGGGCTCCCCGAACCGCCCGAGCGGGATCTCGCACAGCCGGTCCGCCTTGACGTCGGCGGGCATCGCGTCGGTCATCGGCGTCGCGATGATTCCGGGCTGGATCGCGTCGACCCGCACTCTGGCGAACCCGGCGGGCCCCGCGGACGTGGCGTGACCCGGGTGTACACCGAGCTCGCCGTTCTCGCCCCTTCCGCCCCCGGCGAGGAGCTGACCCACGCCGGGGTCAGTGTCGATCAGGTCGTGCGCGCGACCGGCTGGGACCTCCGGATCGCCGACGACGTGCGGGAACTCCCGCCGCAGACGGCCGAGGAGCTACGGCTGCTGCGCGACGAGATCGACCCGCGCGGCGTCGACCTGCGCTGATCCTCCGCGACACGGGCTGCCCGAGTTCGACGACGTCGACAGGTCGAAGTACTCATGCAAGGACTACACAGTTCGCAGGTTGGAGTTACTGGAACCCCTCATGGCTCCGCCCCCAGGATTCGAACCTGGACCTAACGGCACCAAAGGCCGTCGTGCTGCCGTTACACCAAGGCGGATCG
>CAZPJC010000064.1:10391-12165 GCA_964586645.1 uncultured Schumannella sp. | reverse complement strand
TCGCTGCCGAGCCTGCTCGAACGCGCCCGGCACAACGACGAGGCGCAGATCGAGATCCTCGAATCGCTCGAGGTGTTCCCCTCGACGCTTCCCGCGCGCCGCGACTCCACGCACAGCGGGTGGGTGTCGATCTCGGTCGGCTGCAACAACACCTGCACGTTCTGCATCGTGCCGTCGCTGCGCGGCAAGGAGAAGGACCGCCGGCCGGGCGACATCCTCTCCGAGATCCGGATGCTGGTCGATGACGGCGCCCTCGAGGTGACGCTGCTCGGCCAGAACGTCAACTCCTACGGCGTCGAGTTCGGCGACCGGCTCGCCTTCGGCAAGCTGCTGCGGGCCGCCGGCGAGATCGAGGGACTCGAGCGCGTGCGGTTCACGAGCCCGCATCCCGCGGCCTTCACCGACGACGTCATCGACGCGATGGCGGAGACGCCGAACGTGATGCCCCAGCTGCACATGCCGCTGCAGTCCGGCTCCGACCGCATCCTCAAGGCGATGCGCCGGTCGTACCGCTCGGAGAAGTTCCTCGGCATCCTCGACCGGGTGCGTGAGCGGATGCCGCACGCGGCGATCTCGACCGACATCATCGTCGGGTTCCCGGGCGAGACCGAGGAGGACTTCGCCGAGACGATGCGCGTCGTCGAGCAGGCGCGGTTCGCCAGCGCGTTCACCTTCCAGTACTCGATCCGCCCGGGCACTCCCGCCGCCGACCTGCCCGGCCAGTTGCCGAAGGAGGTCGTGCAGGAGCGCTACGAACGCCTCATCGAACTCCAGGAGCGCATTTCGGGCGAGGAGAACGCGAAGCTGGTCGGCCGCAGCGTCGAGGTGCTCGTCGCGACCGGCGAGGGGCGCCGAGACATGGAGCGCGGCCGCATGTCGGGACGCGCCGAGGACAACCGGCTCGTGCACTTCGACGTGCCCGAGGGCAGCGAGGTGCCGCGCCCGGGCGACATCGTCACGGTCGAGGTGGTCCGCACCGCCCCGCACTACCTGATCGCGAGCCCCGTCAGCGGCGTTCTGCCGGTGCGCCGCACGCGCTCGGGCGACGCCTGGGACCGCGCGGAAGCCGAGTCCTGCGCCGTTCCGGCCGCGCCCGTGGATGCGGTGGGGCGCGTGAGCCTCGGACTGCCCACGATCGGCCTGCGCCCCGGGGTCTGAGCGGCGTGCTGGTTGCGGTCGTCGGGCCCACCGGCACCGGCAAGTCGGCGCTGTCGCTCGACCTCGCCGAACGTCTCCGTGCCGACGGTCGCGGTGCCGAGATCGTCAACGCCGACGCCATGCAGCTCTACCGGGGCATGGACATCGGCACCGCCAAGCTGCCGGTTGCGGAGCGGCGCGGCATCCCGCACCACCTCCTCGACGTGCTCGACCCGCGGGACGAGGCGAGCGTCGCCCGTTACCAGGCCGACGCGCGCGCGGTGATCGACGAGATCCTCGCGCGGGACGCCACACCGATCCTGGTCGGCGGCAGCGGGCTCTACGTGTCGAGCGTGCTCTACGACTTCCGGTTCCCCGGCACCGACGCGGGCATCCGCGAACGCCTCGAGTCCGAGCTCGAGGCGCGCGGACCCGGGATGCTCCACCGCCGACTGCGCGAGGTCGATCCGGTCGCGGCCGAGGCGATCGGGCCGGCGAACGGCCGGCGCCTCGTCCGTGCGCTCGAAGTCGTCGAGCTGACGGGGGAGCCGTTCGGCGCGGGCCTGGGCGCCGAGGACCGGCCCTGGCGGCCGAGCGTGACCGTCGGGCTCCGCCTCGACCGTGCCGCGCTCGTGGA
>CAZPJC010000064.1:0-10291 GCA_964586645.1 uncultured Schumannella sp. | reverse complement strand
CCGACACGGTCTGGCTGGATGCCGACGACCCCGACCGCGTCGACGCGGCGTGGGCAGCGGCCACCCGCCCGCCCGGATAACCTCGATCCGTGGCACTCGACATCGCCTTCACCAAGGGGCACGGCACCGGCAACGACTTCGTGCTGTTCGCCGACCCCGAGGGCCGCGTCGACCTCGACACGTCCGAGCTCGCGGCCCTCGCCGACCGGCACTTCGGGGTCGGCGGCGACGGCGTCATCCGGGCCGTGCGGTCGGCGCACCTCCCCGAGGGGGCTGCGGCCCTCGCCGAGGATCCCGCCGCCGAGTGGTTCATGGACTACCACAACGCCGACGGCAGCCCCGCTGAGATGTGCGGGAACGGCATCCGCGTCTACGGCTCCTACCTGCTCGACCAGGGGCTGCTCGAACTCGCGGTCGGCGAGACCGTCGCGATCGGCACCCGCGGCGGCGTCCGCGACCTCACCCGCACCGCCGACGGCTTCGAGGTCGATCTGGGCCCGTTCGTCGTCGCCGGCGACGCGATGGTCGCGGCCGACGGGCTGCACGTCGACAGGCCCGGTCTCGCGGTCGGCGTCGGCAACCCGCATGTCGTCGTCGCCCTCGCCGACGACACCGAGCTGGATGCCCTCGACCTCGGTCACGCCCCGGTCGTGACCCCGCTGCCGCCCGACGGGGTGAACGTCGAGTTCGTCGTGCCGGCGGAGCCCCTCGTGCAGGACGGCGTGGGTCGCATCCGGATGCGGGTGCACGAACGCGGCTCGGGGGAGACCCTCTCCTGCGGGACGGGTGCGGCGGCCGCCGCGCTCGCGACCCGGCACTGGGCGGGATCCGCGGCGCCCGACGCGTGGAGCGTCGACGTGCCGGGCGGCACGGTCGGGGTGCGGGTTGTGCCGACGGCGAACGGCGACCACGTCCTGCTCAGCGGGCCGGCCGAGCTGGTATTCTCGGGAACTATGAAGCTTCTCTAGAGATCCAGGTCCGCTCGGATCACGTCGATCGGTTGAGTCAGTCCCGAACGACGCCGGCAGCGCAGCACTCGGTAGCCCTTGTTGGTCGCCGCGCGCAGGACCGCGAACTCTCTCGGAAGCTCCGCCTGCAGCCAGCGCTGCAGCGAGTCGGACCCCAGGTTGCGTTGCACGACCAGCCAGGCGTCCGAACCGGGTTCGAGGCGCGGCAGCCAGTGCAGCAGCATGGCGTGCAGTTCGTTCTTGCCCACCCGGATCGGGGGGTTCGACCAGATCGAGGTGAACAGGGCGTCCGCCGGCACGTCCTCGGGACGCACGGCGTTGACGTTCGTGAGTCCGAGCTGGGCGGCGTTGCGCCGCACCAGGTCGAGCGACCGTTCGTTGACGTCGACGGCCCAGACCGTGGCCCGGGGAGATTCGAGCGCGAGTGAGAGCGCGATCGGGCCCCAGCCGCAGCCGAGGTCGAGCAGATTCCCGCCGGGCGGCGGGGCCGGCACGTTGGACAGCAGCACGGAGGTGCCGACATCCAGCCGCTCCGGGCTGAAGACGCCGTTGGCGGTCGTCAGCTGCAGATCGCGACCCGCGAGGCGCACCGAGATCGTGCGGTGCTTGACCTCACCGCCGGGGGTTTCCGAGAAGTAGTGCTCGGGGGCGGGCATGCGTAGAACCTACCGAAAACCGAAGACGACCAGAACACAGAACTAGGGTGAATCCACGATGACCGACGCTCGATCCGCACAGCCGGAAGCCACAGAGTCCGACCTCGAGCTCGAGCGCGTGCTCGCGACCGGGGAATCCCGGGCGACCGTGCGCCGCTTCGGCGACCGCAGAGCCGACGCGCTGCACGACGACGAGACGAGCACCGCCGACCTCGACGGCGAGCAGTTCGACCGCGAGGACCGCGCGTCGCTGCGCCGCGTGCCGGGACTGAGCACCGAGCTCCAGGACGTCACCGAGGTCGAGTACCGCCAGCTGCGACTCGAGAACGTCGTGCTTATCGGCGTCTACAACCGCGACGTCGAGGACGCCGAGAACTCGCTGCGCGAACTCGCGGCCCTGGCCGAGACCGCGGGCGCCTCGGTGCTCGACGGCCTGCTCCAGCGCCGTCCGCACCCCGACCCGGCGACCTACTTCGGGCGGGGCAAGGTGGAGGAGCTCGCGGCGATCGTCGCCGGGCTCGAAGCCGACACCGTGATCGCCGACACCGAGCTGGCGCCGAGTCAGCGGCGTGCTCTCGAGGACCGGGTGAAGGTCAAGGTGATCGACCGCACGGCCGTCATCCTCGACATCTTCAGCCAGCACGCGAAGAGCCGCGAGGGTCGCGCCCAGGTCGAGCTCGCGCAGCTCGAATACCTCCTGCCGCGACTGCGCGGCTGGGGTGAGTCGATGTCGCGGCAGGCCGGTGGCCAGGTGGGCGCCGGGAACGGCATGGGCAGCCGCGGACCGGGTGAGACCAAGATCGAGCTCGACCGGCGCCGCATCCACGACCGGATGTCGAAGCTCCGCAAGCAGATCAAGGGCTTCGCCCCGGCGCGCGAGGCGAAGCGGGCCAACCGCGATCGCTTCGAGGTGCCGAGCGTCGCGATCGCCGGCTACACGAACGCGGGCAAGTCGAGCCTGCTCAACCGCCTCACGCAGGCCGGGGTGCTCGTGCAGAACCAGCTCTTCGCGACCCTCGACCCGACGGTGCGGCGCAGCAGCACGCCCGACGGCCGGGAGTTCACCCTCGCCGACACCGTCGGGTTCGTCCGCAGCCTGCCGACGCAGCTGGTCGAGGCGTTCCGCTCGACGCTCGAGGAGGTCGGCACGTCCGACGTCATCGTGCACGTCGTCGACGGCGCGCATCCCGACCCGGGCGCCCAGCTCGCGACCGTGCGCGACGTGATCGGGGAGGTCGGCGCTCGCGACCTCCCGGAGATCGTGACGTTCAACAAGGCCGACCTCCTCGACGACGACCGGCGGCTGCTGCTGCGCGGGCTGGAGCCCGACGCGATCTTCGTGAGCGCCCGCACGGGGGAGGGGATCGAGGAGCTCCGCCAGCGGATCGCCGACACCCTGCCGCAGTGGGACGTCGAACTCGATCTGCTCGTGCCGTACGACCGCGGCGAGATCATCTCGCTCGCGCATCAGAAGGCGCGGGTGCTGGAGACCGAGTACGAGGAGGACGGGACCCGCATCAGGCTCGTCGCGACCGACCGCATCGCGAAGGTGATCAGGGCCGCACTCGAGGGCTGAGCGGCGGACGGCATCCACTGGGCGGAGTCCGAGCCGCCGTTCAGCTCGGCTGCGTACCCTCGCGGCATGCGACTCGCCGTGCACGTCTCGGGAGACGGCCCCCGGACGGCCGTCCTGATCCACGGGATGATGTCGGATCACCGCGCGTGGCACCGCGTCGCGTCGGAGCTGCGGGGGGCGGGCTACCGGGTGGTCGCCGTCGACCTCGCCGGGCACGGCGCGAGCCCGCGGTCCCGCCGGTACTCGCCGCGCGGCTGGGCCGACGACGTCGTCGAGACCCTCGAGCCTGTGCTCGACGGGTCGCCCGACCTGATCATGGGGCACTCGCTCGGCGGACTCGTCGCGAGCCTCGTGGCGGAGCGGTTCGGCGCGCGGGCCGCCGTCTACGTGGATCCGGCCTTCGCCTTCCCGCGGGGGATCCGCGGGGTCGCCCTGAAGACGATGTTCACCCTCGCGCCGCGCCCGAGCGCGTGGATGCTGCGGAAGCTCAACCCGCGCTGGGGAGAGGACGACGTCGCACTCGAGCGCGCGACGCTGCGGCTCTGGGACAAGCGCACGATCCTCGGCTTCGTGAACACCCGCCCGCTGCGGTCGCCGCGGAAGCTGGTCGCCCCGTCGCTCGTGATCCTCGCCGAGCGGAGCCTGCTGATCGGCGCACGCGACGTCGAGCGGATGCGCCGCGACGGGATGACCGTGCGGATCGTGCCGGGCGCCGGCCACACGGTGTTCCGCGACGACCACGGCGGCTTCATGGAGCTGGTCAACGACTGGCTCGACCGGCACCTCCCCACCTCGGTGGTCGAGTAGCGCCCTCCGGGCGCGTGTCGAGACCCGCTCAGACCGAGCGGAGGACTGCCACGATCTTGCCGAGGATCTCGGCGTCGTCCCCGACGATCGGCTCGAACGCCGAGTTGCGCGGCAGGAGCCACACGTGCCCGTCGCGCTGCCGGAAGACCTTCACGGTCGCCTCGCCGTCGAGCATCGCCGCGACGATCTCGCCGTTCTCGGCGCTCTTCTGCTGGCGCACCACGACCCAGTCGCCGTCGCAGATCGCGGCGTCGATCATCGACTCCCCGACGACCTTGAGCATGAACAGGTCGCCCTTGCCGACGAGCTGGCGGGGGAGGGGGAAGACCTCGTCGACCTGCTGGTCGGCGGTGATCGGGATGCCGGCGGCGATGCGTCCGACGAGCGGCACCATCGCGGCGTCGCCGACCGGGATGCCGGAGTCGGACGACTCGGTGCCGGGGAGCTCGATGAGCACCTCGAGCGCCCGCGGACGGTTGGGGTCGCGGCGCAGGTAGCCCGAGAGCTCGAGCTGCGTGAGCTGGTGGGTGACGCTCGACAGCGAGGAGAGGCCGACGGCGTCCCCGATCTCGCGCATGCTCGGCGGGTAGCCGCGCGAGGCGACGGAGCGCTGGATCATCTCGAGGATCGCGGTCTGCTTGTCGCTCAGCGACGTGCGACGGCGCGTGCCGGGACGCTCGACGGCGTCGGGTTCCTGCATCTCGTCCATGGTCAGCGTCCTTTCATCGACAGGGCCCTCGTCGGCAGGCTCCGCACCGATGTCGGTGGTCGGTGATCGAATCGCCCTGCGATCGAAACTGTATCCGGTCCCGGTCGCTCCGGCAAACATTCGTTCGAGTGTGTCGGCCGATTCGCCGGGAAAGCGCGGCGGATGGGTTGAACATATGTTCGATCGAAGGTATGTTCGGAACACAGATTCGCTTCCGGGGCTTCGGCCCGGCCGCCGGGGCCCCGGAGGCGACTGTCCAGAACGACACCAGCCCGAACGACACCAGCCAGATCGAACCCAGCCAGAGCCCCGCACCGGATCGCCACGAGGAGGACCCCATGACCGCAGTGATCAGTTACCCGGACTTCGGATCGGTCCGCCCGGCCACGCCGCGCCTGCGCCTCACCCGTCGTGGTCGTGTCGTCTTCGCGACCCTCGCCGCGATCCCGCTCGTCATCGCGGGTCTCGTGTTCGGCCTCGGTGCCTCCGGCGCGATCGCGACGCAGGATGCCGCGGGCGACTCGCTCACCTGGGTCACCGTCGAGGGCGGGCAGTCGCTCTGGGATCTCGCCGCCGAGATCGCCCCCACCGAGGACCCGCGCGAGTTCGCGGCCCAGGTCGTCGACTTCAACCACCTCGCCTCGAGCGAGATCCAGCCGGGCCAGGAGCTCGCGATCCCGACGCAGTACGCCGACTAGCCGTACGCCCGACGAGCAGGACGCCGACCGGGGGTCTTCCCGTGGCTCGTTAGACTCGCGCGAGTGGCATCCCTCTCCGATCTCCCGTTGCGCGACGACCTGAGGGGAGCGTCCCCGTACGGCGCTCCGCAGGACCCGGTGCGCTACGCGCTCAACGTCAACGAGAACACCCATCCCGTGCCGGAGGGGGTCGCGCGCGACATCGTGGAGTCGCTCGCGCACGCCGTCCTCGGGGTCAACCGGTACCCCGACCGCGAGTTCACCGAACTGCGCGAGGCGTTCGCCGGCTACCTGGGTCACGGCATCACCGCCGACCAGATCTGGGCCGCGAACGGGTCGAACGAGATCATCCAGCACGTGCTGCAGGCGTTCGGCGGACCGGGCCGGCGCGTGCTCGGCTTCCCGCCCACCTACTCGATGCACCCGATCATCGCCGCGGGCACGGGCACCGAATGGGTCACCGCCGAGCGGGATGCCGGTTTCGCGATCTCGCCCGAGACCGCGGTCGCGGCGATCGAGCGCACCGATCCCGACCTCGTCTTCCTCTGCGCCCCGAATAACCCCACCGGCACTCCGCTGTCGCTCGCGACGATCGAGGCGGTCTACGCCGCGTCGCGCGGCATCGTGTTCGTCGACGAGGCCTACGCCGAGTTCATGCCCGCCGACGTGCCGAGCGCCCTCACCCTGCTGCCGGGACGCGAGCGCCTGCTCGTCTCCCGCACGATGAGCAAGGCGTTCGCGTTCGCCGGGGTGCGGGTCGGCTACCTCGCCGCCGACCCCGCCGTGACCGACGCGCTGCGCCTCGTGCGCCTGCCGTACCACCTGTCGGCGCTCACCCAGGCGGCCGCCCTCGCGGCCCTGCGGCACGCGCCCGAGATGCTCGCGATGGTCGACGACATCCGCGGGCAACGCGACCGGATGCTCGCCGAACTGCCGGTGCTCGGCTACCGGGCGCACGAGAGCCAGGCGAACTTCGTGCTGTTCGACGGCGTCGACGACCCCGCCGCGACTTTCCGCGCGCTGCGGGAGCGCGACATCCTGATCCGCGACGTCGGCCTCCCGGGCGCGCTGCGGGTGACGGCGGGCACCGAGGAGGAGACCAGCTACTTCCTCGCCGCTCTCGCCGAGCTGGGACCGGGCGGCGCTCACTAAGCTCGGCCTATGGCCTCCCGCACCGCGACCCTGTCGCGTCAGACCAGCGAGTCGTCGATCGAGCTCAGCCTCGACCTCGACGGCACGGGCACGTCGTCGATCAACACGACGGTGCCGTTCTTCGACCACCTGCTGACGGCCTTCAGCAAGCATTCGCTCGTCGACCTCACCGTGACGGCGTCCGGCGACACCGACATCGACGTGCACCACACCGTCGAGGACACCGGGATCGTGCTCGGTCAGGCGATCAAGCAGGCGCTCGGCGACAAGGCGGGCATCGGCCGCTACGGCGACGCGCTCGTGCCGCTCGACGAGGCGCTCGCCCAGGCCGTCGTGGACGTCTCCGGCCGGCCGTACCTCGTGCACGGCGGCGAGCCCGCGGGCTTCCAGCACCACCTCATCGGCGGCCACTTCACGGGCTCGATGGTGCGGCACGTCTTCGAGGCGATCGCGTTCAACGCCGGGCTGACGATGCACATCACCGTCGTCGCCGGACGCGACCCGCACCACATCGCCGAGGCGGAGTTCAAGGCCTTCGCGCGCGCGTTCCGCCAGGCCGTCGAGCCCGACGCCCGCGTGCGCGGCATCCCGTCGACCAAGGGCGCGCTGTAGCCATGGCGTCCACGAAGTCCGTGGTCGTGCTCGACTACGGCTCCGGCAACGTGCACTCGGCCGCGAAGGCGCTCGAGGCGGCCGGGGCCGACGTCGAGCTCACGGCCGACCGGCAGAAGGCGATGGATGCCGACGGCCTCCTGGTGCCCGGAGTCGGGGCGTTCTCGGCCGTCATGGCGGCGTTGAACGAGGTGCGCGGCGGCGAGCTGATCGAACGTCGGCTCGCCGGCGGGCGTCCGGTGCTCGGCATCTGCGTCGGCATGCAGGTGCTGTTCGACCGCGGGGTCGAGCGCGGCACCGACACCGCGGGCCTGGGCGAGTGGCCCGGCGTCGTCGACGAGCTCGAGGCGCCCGTGCTGCCGCACATGGGCTGGAACACCGTCGAGGCTCCCGAGGGCTCGGTGCTGTTCGAGGGGATCCGCGACGAGCGCTTCTACTTCGTGCACTCCTACGGCGCGCGGTCGTGGGAGCTCGACGTCTACGGCGCCTTCGCGCAGCCACAGGTGACCTGGGCCGATCACGGCGGGCGCTTCGTCGCGGCCGCGGAGAACGGGCCGCTGTCGGCGACCCAGTTCCACCCGGAGAAGTCGGGGGAGCCCGGCATCCGCCTGCTGCGCAACTGGATCGGCACGCTGTGAGGGAACGGGCTTCGCGACCGGGTACGCTTTCGACCTTGTGACCGAGTTCAACACCGCCCCGAAGCTCACCCTCCTCCCGGCGGTCGACGTCGCCGACGGCAAGGCGGTGCGGCTGACGCAGGGTGCGGCCGGCAGCGAGACGAGCTACGGCGACCCGGTCGAGGCGGCCGACAACTGGGCCAGTCAGGGTGCCGAGTGGATCCACCTCGTCGACCTCGATGCCGCCTTCGGCCGGGGCAACAACCACGGGGTCATCAAGAAGGTCATCAAGAACACGCCGCGCAAGGTCGCGATCGAGCTGTCGGGCGGCATCCGTGATGACGCGTCGCTCGAGGCGGCGCTCGCGACCGGCGCCAAGCGCATCAACCTCGGCACGGCGGCGCTCGAGAATCCCGAGTGGGCCGCCCACGTCATCGCGGAGTACGGCGACGCGATCGCGGTCGGGCTCGACGTGCGCGGCACGACCCTCGCCGCCCGGGGCTGGACGCAGGAGGGCGGCGACCTGTGGGCCGTGCTCGACCGGCTCGAGGCGGCCGGCTGCTCGCGCTACGTCGTCACCGACGTGACCAAGGACGGCACCCTCAAGGGGCCGAACCTCGAGCTGCTGAGCCAGGTCTGCGCGCGCACCGCACGTCCGGTGATCGCCTCGGGCGGCATCGCGAACCTCGACGACATCGCGGAGCTGCGCGAACTCGTGCCGCAGGGCGTCGAGGGGGCGATCGTCGGCAAGGCGCTGTACGCCGGGGCGTTCACGCTCGCCGAGGCTCTCGACGTCGCGGGCGACTGACCTCTCCATGGCACACGCCGACTCTGCCGGCATCCCCTTCGACGGCCGCGAGTTCCACGAGAATCCCGCGGCCGGTGACGACGGGTCCGCCGACCCGCGGCTGCTCGAGGCGGTGCGGCGCTTCCGGGCGCGCGACCTCGGCGTCCCGGAGGTGCTCGCGGCGCTCGGCGCGGCGCGGCTGCTCGTGCCCCTCGTGACCGACCGCGGTGAGGAGGGGGTGGGCCCGCACGGGCAGCTCGTCGACAAGACGCAGGAGCTCGCGCTCGTGACGGTCGCCGGGCCCGACGGCCGCAGCGTGCTGCCGGTGTTCTCGTCGGTCGACGCGATGCGCATCTGGAACCCGGTCGCGCGTCCGATCCCGGTGACGGCGCCGAGGGCCGCGCTCGCGGCGGCGGCCGACGGCGCGGGCGCGCTCGTGCTCGACCCCGGGTCGCCCACCGAGTTCGCGGTGCGGCGCACGGCGTTCGAGGCCCTCGCGACCGGTGTCCGCTTCGACCCCTGCTTCACCGACGAACGGGTGCTCGAGGCCTTCCTCGCCGCGAGCGCGGGGGAGCCGTCGGTGCGCGCCGTACAGCTGGCCCCCGGCGACCCCGACGCCCGGATGAGCGGGCCCGAGCTGCTCGTGCAGCTCACGCTCGACGCGGGATTGGCCCGCGAGGAGCTGGATGCCGTGCTCGCCCGGCTCGGGGACGCCTGGGCCGCGTCGCCCGTGATCCTCGATCGCGTCGACTCGATCGCCGTGCGCCTCGAATCGCTCTGACTACGATCGGGGCATGGCATCCGGGAGCGAGCTCGACGCCGCAGGCGATCTGGACGCGGTGCTCGAAGGCCCCTGGGTCTGGCCGCCGTGGCTCCTGCGGTTCCGCATCCCGCTCGTCCTGGTGCTCGCGGCGGATCTCGCCCTGCTGCCGCTGACGTTCAGCGGGGTGTCCTGGGTGTTCTCGGCCGTCGTGGTCGCGGTGATCGTCGCGTTCGTCGTGCTGATCTTCGTGCTGCTGATGGACGCCAGGTCGGGGACTCGGCTCGTCGGCTATTCGCCGCGCGGGGTGTTCGCGCCCGACCTCGTGCCGTGGGACCGGGTCGCCGGGGTGAGGGTCGGGAAGACGACCGGATCGGGACGCGGGGTCACGGTCGAGCGCACCGACGGCGCGCCGCTCGAGGTCGCCATCCCGACGACGGTGACCGAGCCCGAGTACCGGGCGTTCGCCGCCGCGTTGCGTGCCGAAGCGACGGAGCGCGGCATCCGGCTCAGTTGACCGGGCCCGTGTACTTCTCGCCCGGGCCGGCGCCGATCGCGTCGGGGATCTGCGAGGTCTCGCGGAAGGCGAGCTGCAGCGAGCGCAGCCCGTCGCGGAGGGGTCGCGCGTGGCTGTCGGAGATCTCCGGCGCCGCCGCGGTCACCAGGCCGGCGAGCGCGGTGATCAGTTTGCGCGCCTCGTCGAGGTCGATCTCCTGCGCGGCGTCGGGTCCGTCGCCGAGCCCGAGCTTCACGGCGGCGGCCGACATGAGGTGCACGGCGACGGTGTTGATCAGCTCGACGGCGGGCACGTCGGCGATGTCGCGGATCTCGGGGTCGACCGTCAGGGGGGCGTCGTCGACGGGGCGGCCGAATGCATCAAGTGCCAAAAGGGGAGTCCTCTGCTATTCTCATACGGGCTCCGGGGCCATCTCCCCGGTAACGAAGCGGA
>CAZPJC010000063.1:0-12222 GCA_964586645.1 uncultured Schumannella sp. | reverse complement strand
AGCGCGGCGACGACCTCCGTCGGGTGGTGGGCGTAGTCGTCGTAGACCCGCACGCCGCCGACCGTCGCGTGATGCTCGAACCGTCGGCCGGTACCGGCGAACGCCTCGAGGCCGCGCGCGACGCCGGCGGGATCGAACCCGAGGCCGACGAGGACGGCGAACGCTCCGGCGGCGTTGAGCGCGTTGTGAGCTCCGGCCACCCCGAGCCGCACGCGGTGCCCGGTCCCGGCGTGGAGCAGCGTGAACGACACCGTCTCGGCCGCATCGACGTCGACGAGACGCACGTCGGCATCCGGGGCGGTTCCGAAGGTGATCGCGGACGGACCGGCCGCCCGCGATGCGACGGCCCGGGCGCCCGCGTCGTCGGCGGACGTGACGAGCAGTTCCGACGCCCCGGAGGCGACGCGCACGAAGGCGTCTTCGACGGCCGACTCGGAGCCGTAGTGGTCGAGGTGGTCGGTATCGAGATTGGTGACGAGGACAGCGGCCGGCTCGTAGAGCTCGAACGAGCCGTCGGACTCGTCGGCCTCGATGACCCACCACTCCCCGGCGCCGGTTCCCGAACTGCGGCCGTAGCCGGCGATGACGCCGCCGTTGACGAAGTTCGGGTCGGCGCCGAGCTCGCGCAGCGCCGTCACGACCATGCCGGTCGTCGTGGTCTTGCCGTGCGCGCCCGCGACGGCGATGAGGCGGGTGCCGCGCACGAGGAAGGCGAGAGCGTGCGCGCGGTGGAGCACCGGGATGCCGCGCCGCAGCGCCTCCTGATACTCCGGGTTGTCGGCCCAGAGCGCGCCGGTGACGACGAGGGCGTCGACATCGGGCGCGACATGGGCGGCATCGTGACCGACCCAGACCTCGGCGCCGGCCTCCCGCAGCTCGCGCACCGCGGCGCTGTCGCTGCGGTCGGATCCGGTGACGCGGTGCCCGGCCTCGAGGAAGAGCCGGGCGATGCCGCTCATCCCCGACCCGCCGATGCCGACGAAGTGGAGGGTGCCCAGGGTCGCCGGCAGCTCCAGGTCGAGGTCGGGCTTGATCATCGGATCAACGTTACCGGCGGCCCGCGGCGCGCGCTTCGACGCCCCGTGCCTCGACGATGAGGTCCACCATGCGGTCGGCGCCGTCGCGCACTCCGACCGACGCGATCCGGGCGGCCATGTCGGCGATGCGGGCGCGGTCCGCGAGCAGGACGGGCAGCTCCCGGGCGACGTACTCCGGGGTGAACGCGTCGTCGGCGACCAGCAGCGCGCCGCCGGCCTCCACGGCCCCGCGCGCGTTGAGCCGCTGCTCGCCGTTCCCGACCGCGTAGGGCACGAAGACGGCCGGGATGCCGATCGCCGCGAGTTCGCTCACGGTCGCGGCACCGGCCCGCGACACCGCGAGATCGGCGACGGCGAGGGCGAGATCCATCCGGTCGCAGTATTCGAGGAGGTGGTACCCGGTGAGCCCGGGGTCCGCGACCGGCGTGTGGCTGCCGGTGACGTGCAGCACCTGCCAGCCGCTGCCGAGCACCGCGGAGATCGACGCCGAGACGCTCAGGTTGAGCCGTCGGGCGCCGAGCGAACCGCCGGTGACCAGGAGCACGGGCTTCACCGGGTCGAGGCCGAAGAGCCGCAGTCCCTCGAGGCGGGCGGCCGGGCGGTCGAGCCGCTCGATCTCGGCCCGCAGCGGGAGGCCGACGAGGCGCGAGCGCCGCAGCGGGGTGCCCGGGAACGTCACTCCGACGAACCGGGTCCAGCGGGCGGCCAGCCGGTTCGCGATCCCGGGGCGCGCGTTCTGCTCGTGCACCGCGATCGGCAGCCCCTCCTTGCGCGCCGCGGCGTAGGCGGGCGCCGACGCGTAGCCGCCGAATCCGATCACGACGTCGACCCCGCGGTCGCGGAGGATCCCGCGGGTCCGATCGACCGAGGCGCGCCAGCGACCCGGAAAACGGAGGGCGTCGGCGTTCGGTCGCCGCGGGAACGGCAGACGCGGCACGGTGACCAGTTCGTATCCGCGCTCGGGGACGAGCCGCGCCTCGAGTCCCTCCGCGGTGCCGAGGACGAGGATCCGCGCATCCGGCTCGCGCTCGCGCAACCGGTCGGCGGTCGCGAGCAGCGGGTTCACGTGACCGGCGGTGCCCCCGCCGGCGAACAGGTAGGTGGTCACGTGACGATTCTCGCCGACCGCGCGAGCGGGACGTCGTCGGCCAGCGTGTGCGGGCGGTGGCGCGCGAACGAGAGCACGACACCGATCGCCGCCATCGTGGTGAGCAGCGCCGAGCCGCCCGCCGACACCAGCGGCAGCGGCACCCCGAGCACGGGCAGCAGGCCGATCACGACGGCGATGTTGACGAACGCCTGGCCGATGATCCAGGTCATCACCGCGGCCGTCGCGATCTTCGCGAACGGGTCGTGCGACATCCGGATGATGCGCACGAAGCAGATCGCCAGGAGCACGAACAGGGCGAGCACGAGCAGGCAGCCGAGCAGCCCGAGCTCCTCGCCGATGATCGCGAAGATGAAGTCGTTGTCGGCTTCCGGGATCCACGACCACTTGCCGGCCGAGTTGCCCAGTCCGACGCCGAGCACGCCCCCGTGGGCGAGCGCCTCCCAGCCGTGCACCGTCTGCCAGCACTCGTTGCCGAGCAGGTTCGGGTCGGTGCAGCCGGAGAGCCACGCGTCGATGCGGTCGCGGCGAGAGAGGCTCAGGGTCGCGAATGCCACGGCGGCCAGGGCGATCGCGGCGACGGCCACCCCCAGGTGCCGCAGGCGCACGCCCGCGAAGAACAGCGTGCCGAGGGTGAGGATGACGATGATCGACGCCGAACCGAGGTCGTTCCCGGCGAGGACGAGAACGAGGGCGATCCCGACGATCGGGCCGATCGGGACCAGCACGTGGCGCCACTCCTCGAGCAGGTGCGCCTTCTTCACGAGGATCCAGGGCAGCCAGAGGACGAGCGAGAGCTTGATCAGCTCCGACGGCTGGGCCGTGAACGCGCCGAAGTCGAGCCAGCCGCGGTTGCCACCGGTCTCGTACCCGAGCGGCGTGAACACCAGGAGCTGCAGGACGACGCCGATCACGACGGCGACTCCGGCCCAGCGCTTCCAGAACGAGATCGGCGCGCGCGCGGCGAGCAGCATCGCCGGGAGCCCGATGACCGCGAACAGTCCCTGGCGCGAGGCGCGGGCGAAGAAGTTGCCGTCGTCGATGCGGGACTCGATCGCCGACGAGGACAGCACCATCACGAGCCCGAACACCAGCAGGAACAGCGTCGTGCCGAGCAGCAGGAAGAACTCGGGCGTCTCGGCGCCGAACAGTCTGCGCACCGCGACGATCGCGCGCGGGACCTGCTTGTCGTCGGACGATTCAGCCGGCGGGCGGGGGGGCGTCGCCGGACGAGACGTCGCCGGGCGCGTCCGGTCGGGGCGCGTCGGGCCCGGGCGCTGCACCCTCGCCATCCGGCCCTCCCGTGAGCTCCCGCACCGCGTCGGCGAACCGGCGTCCGCGGTCCGCGTAGTCGATGAACTGGTCCATCGACGCCGCCGCCGGAGCGAGCAGCACCACGTCGCCCGGCTGAGCGAGTGACGCCGCGGCGCGTACGGCGGCCAGCATCACTTCAGTCTCAGCCTCGTGGACCTCCACGAGAGGGACGCCGGGCGCGTGTCGCGCGAACGCCTCACGCAGTGCCGCGCGATCCTTCCCGACCAGGATCGCACCGCGAAGGCGCCCGCCGTGCCTCTTCACGAGCGGCGCGGGATCGACTCCCTTGAGCAACCCGCCCGCGATCCAGACGACCGATTCGAAAGCCGCGAGGGCCGCGTGCGCCGCGTGCGCATTCGTCGCCTTCGAGTCGTCGACGAAGGTCACGCCGCCGTGCGACGCGACCACCTGGGTGCGGTGGGAATCGAGCGCGAACGAGCGGACGGCATCCCGGATCGCCCCGGGCGCGACGTCGGCGGCCCGGGCGAGTGCGGCCGCCGCGAGGGTGTTCGCGATGCCGTGCGGGGTGCCCAGGCCCGAGGCCCGCAGGTCGTCGAGGGTGCACAGCTCGAGCGCCGAGTTGCGGCGCTCCTCGAGGAAGGCGCGGTCGACGAGGATGTCCTCGACGAGTCCGAGATCGCTCGGCCCCGGCATCCCGAGGGTGAAGCCGATCGCCCGGGCGCCGTCCTGCACCTCGGCGTCCTCGACCATCTCGCGAGTCGCGAGATCGCCCTGGTTGAACACGCAGGCGACCCGGGTGTTCGCGTAGACCTTGGCCTTGGCATCCCGGTAGCCCTGCTTCGAGCCGTGCCAGTCGAGATGGTCGTCGTCGAGGTTGAGGCACACGCTCGCGAGCGGGGCGAGCTCACCCCCGGAGTTGCGGTTGATCCAGTGCAGCTGGTAGCTGGAGAGCTCGATGACGAGGACGTCGAAGCCCGCCGGGTCGCGCACGGCGTCGAGCACCGGGATGCCGATGTTGCCCGCGGGCGCCGCCCGCAGGCCGCCGGCGACGAGCATCGTCGCCGTCAGCTGGGTGGTCGTCGTCTTGCCGTTCGTGCCGGTGATGCAGATCCACTCCGCGGGGCTGCCATCGGCGCGGGTGACCTTGTCGCGCACGCGCCAGGCGAGCTCGATGTCGCCCCAGACCGGGATGCCGCGCTCGGCCGCCCAGTTCAGGAGCGCGTGGTCGGGGTTGTAGCCGGGCGACACGACGACGAGCTCGGGGTCGAACGCGGGCAGCGCCTCCGGAACGACGGTCTCGTCGGGCTGGAGCTCGAGCCGCGCGCCGATCACCTCGAGCAACTGGGCGTGCTCGTCCGAAGCCCGGCCCGCGACGACGAGCACGTCGGCCTCGAGTTCGACGAGGGTGTCGGCCACGGCGAACCCGGTCACCCCGACGCCGAAGACCGCGACCCGCAGGCCGGCCCAGTCGGCGTTCCAGCTGGTGAGGACGGAGAGGTCCCGCATGCTCAGCGCCGGCACCCGATCAACGGCTGACCCATTCGAGGTAGAACAGCCCGACGCCGGCCGCGACGAAGAGCGCCGCGATGATCCAGAAGCGCACGACGACCGTGACCTCGGCCCAGCCCTTCAGCTCGAAGTGGTGGTGCAGCGGGCTCATCAGGAAGATGCGCCGCCCTTCGCCGTACCGCCGCTTGGTGATCTTGAACCAGGCGCGCTGCAGGATGACCGACCCGGTCGTGATGATGAAGAGCCCGGCGATCAGCACGAGCAGCAGCTCGGTGCGGCTGAGGATCGCGAGCGCGGCGAGGGCGCCGCCCAGGCCCATCGATCCGGTGTCGCCCATGAAGATCTTCGCGGGCGAGGTGTTCCACCAGAGGAATCCGATGAGCGCCCCGCAGATCGCCGCGGCCGCGACCGCGAGGTCCATCGGATCGCGCACCTGATAGCACTTGTAGAGGTCGCCGGGGAAGATGTCCTCGTTGAAGCACGACTGGTTGAACTGCCAGAAGCCGATGAAGATGTAGGCGCCGATCGCGAAGATCGAGGCGCCCGCGGCGAGACCATCGAGGCCGTCGGTGACGTTGACGGCGTTCGAGGTGCTCGTCGTGATGACGTTCACCCAGATCACGAACAGCACGAACCCGATCACCGCGCCGAACGCCGCGAGGTTGAGCCATTCGATGTCGCGCACGCCCGAGATGTACGTCGACGCCGGCGTGAGCTGGTGCTCGTCGCGGAAGTTCTCGGTGATCGCGAAGACGGCGAACACCGTGCCGACGATGACCTGGCCCAGGATCTTGGTCCAGCCGCCGATGCCCAGGCTGCGCTGCTTGCGCGTCTTCGTGAAGTCGTCGACGAACCCGACGAGGCCGAGTCCGAACGCCATCCCGAAGACGAGCACGCCGACCATGGTCCACGGGACCCCGGCGACCAGGTGTCCGACGAGGTAGCCGAGGAACGCGCCGACCAGGAAGACGATGCCGCCCATCGTCGCGGTCCCGCGCTTCGTGTGGTGGGTGAGCTGCCCGCCGGCGACGCCGTCGTCGCGGATGAACTGCCCCCAGCCGAGCCGCTTGAACAGCCTGATGAACGCCGGGGTGAGGAAGAGGGTGAAGGCGAGTGAGAAGGCCCCCGCGATGAGCAGGGTGATCACGAGGCGACCCCGGCCAGCCGGTCGCCGAGGAACCGCAGCCCTGCCGACTTGGAGGACTTCACGAGCACGACGTCACCGGGCCGGAGTTCTCCACGCAGGAAAGCGTATGCCTCGTCCGGATCGGCGACGAACACCGACTCCCCGTCCCACGAGCCCTCGAGGCCCGCGGCCGCGTGGATGTGCCGCGCACGCTCGCCGACGACGACGAGCTGCGAGATGTTGAGCCGCACGACGAGCCTGCCGATCCGGTCGTGCTCCTCCTGGGCGTACTCCCCCAGTTCGGCCATCTCGCCGAGGACGGCGATCGAGCGCCCGGGGGCGCCGCGCGTGATCTGCGCGAGGGTCTTGAGCGCGGCGGCGGTCGAGTCGGGGCTCGCGTTGTAGGCGTCGTTGATGACGACGACGCCGTCGCCGCCGTCGAGGACCTCCATGCGCCAGCGCTCGGCCCGCGGGACGCCCTCGATCGCGGCGATCGCCCGGGCGGCGGGGACGCCCAGTTCGCGCGCGGCGGCGAGGGCGGCGAGGGCGTTGGTGACGTGATGCTCGCCGAGGATCCGCAGGGCCACCGGAAGCCGGACGCCGTCGGCGAGGTAGTCGAACGTCGTCCCCGTGGCGCTCGCCTGCACGTCGTCCGCACGCACGTCGTTCACGTCGCCGAGCCCGAAGCGCACGACCCGGGCGGCGGTCATTCCCGCCATCTCGGCGACGCGTGGATCGTCGCCGTTCAGGAGCGCGACCGCGTCCGGCGGCAGGTCGGTGACCATCTCGGCCTTCGCGCGCTGCACGGCGTCGACGCCACCGAACTCGCCGGCGTGGGCGAGGCCGACCTTGAGCACGATGCCGATGTCGGGGGTGACGATCGAGATCAGCCGCGCGATCTCGCCGAGGTGGGAGGCGCCCATCTCGACGATGAGGAACCGGGTCCGCTCGTCGACCCGCAGCATCGTGATCGGCGCGCCGACGTGGTTGTTGAACGACCCCTCGGGAGCGACCGTGGGGCCTTCGGCCGAGAGCACCGCGCGCAGCAGGTTCTTCGTCGTGGTCTTGCCGTTCGAGCCCGTGACGGCGACGACCCGCAGCCCGCCGAGGGCGCGCACCCGGGCGACGACGAGCCGGGCGAGGGCGGCGAGAGCCGCGACCCCGTCGGGCACGACGATCAGCGGGCCGTCGACATCCGGCTCCCGCTCGGCGATCACGAGCGCCGCCCCCGCCTCGACCGCCGCGGGGGCGAAGAGCGCGCCGTCGGTCGTCTCGCCGGGCAGCGCGACGAAGACCGAGCCGGGACCGACCAGGCGGGAGTCGGTCTCGACGCTGCCGGACACGACGGCGGCGGGATCGCCCGACACGAGGCGACCGCCGAGCGCGTCTGCGATCTCGGCGAAGGTGAGGGCGATCACCAGCCGGCCTCGCGGAGGGCCGCCCGGGCGAGCTCGCGAGCGGAGTACGGCGTGCGCACACCCTCGATGTCGCGGTAGTCCTGGTGGCCGGGCCCGGCCCAGAGGATCGAGTCGCCCTCCTTGGCCAGCGACACGGCCTTGAGGATCGCGGCCTCCGGCGGACTTACCTCGTACGTCTCAGGCTGGTGCTCGGCCTGCCGAGCACCCTCGAGGAGGGTGGCCCGGATCGACTCGGGGTTCTCGAAGCGCGGGTGGTGGTCGGTGATGATGAGGATGTCGCTGCCCTCCGCCGCGACGCGCGCCATCGCGTGCCGCTTCGAGGCGTCGCGGTCGCCGTCGGCGCCGAAGACCATGATCGTGCGCCCGGCGGTGAACTGCCGCACGGCGGCGAGGGTGTTCTCGAAGGCATCCGGGCTGTGGCCGAAGTCGACGTAGACGCTCGGCCCGCGATCGCCCGAGACGCGCTCCGTGCGGCCCGGCAGATAGGCCTGGATGCCGCCGTCGGCATCCAGCGCCGCGCCGATCGCCTCCAGCTCGAAGCCCGCCTCGACGAGCATGACGATGCCGAGAGCGGCGTTGGCCGCCATGTGCCAGCCGATCAGCGGTTCGCGGGTGACGAGACTGCGCCCCTCGGGGCCGCTCAACCGGAACTCGGTGTACGCCGGCGTCGAGTCGAGGATCTCGACCGTCCAGTCGGCGCCCTCGACATCCTCCTCGCTCGCGTGCCCGACCGTCGCGATCGTCGTGACCGGGACGCGGGCCTCCTCGACGACACGGGCGCCGTACGGGGTGTCGAGGCAGATCACCGCGCGCTTGGACAGTTCCGGCTGGAAGAGCGGGAGCTTCGCCTGGAAGTACTCCTCCATGTCGGCGTAGTCGTCGAGATGGTCGTGGCTGAGGTTCGTGAATCCCGCGACGTCGAACAGCAGCCCGTCGACGCGGTGATGGGTGAGGGCCTGCGCGCTCACCTCGACGGCGACCGCCCGGACCCCGCTCTCCCGCATCCGCGCGAGCAGGGCGTGCATCTCGCTCGCCTCGGGGGTCGTCAGCCGGCTCACGATCGTGAGGTCGCCGATGTGCCGCTCGGCGGTCGACGACAGTCCCGTGACGAGACCGAGCTGGCGCAGCACGGCCTCGAGCAGGTAGGAGGTCGAGGTCTTGCCGTTCGTGCCGGTCGTTCCGAACAGCAGCGCGGTGCCCTCACGCGTGCGGTAGACCCAGGCGGCGATCTCGCCGAGCGCGAGCCGCGGGTTCTCGACGAGCAGGATCGGCAGCCCGGCATCCGCCGCCAGCTCCGCCCCTTCGGCATCGGTGAGCAGCGCGACCGCCCCGCCCTCGCGCGCCTGCGCCGCGTAACTGGCCCCATGGCCCTTGAAACCCTTGACCCCGACGAACAGATCGCCCGGATGCAGGTCGCCCGTGCTGAGCGTCACTCCGGTGATCTCGACGCCGTCGACACTGCCGCGGTACTCGATGCCGAACTCCTGCACGAAGCCGGCGAGCGACCGGGGCGAGGGATGCTCCGGACGGAGGACCGGGGGGATCCGAGAACTCACCCGACTCCTTCTGCTCGTGGCTCCCGCCTACCAGGTGAGCGGGAGATTCGGGGCCGGCTCCGTCGAGGGGGTGATCCGGAAGGTCTTGATGACCTGCTCCATGATCGCGTTCGCGACGGGAGCGGCGGCGCCCGAGAACTTCATCGTATCGGGCTTCCCGAGCGTCACGACAATGGCGTACTGAGGGTTCTCGGCGGGGAACACGGTCGCCAGGGAGACGATGCGCTCCGACCCGTAGTGGCCGTTCTCGGCGACCTCGCCGGTGCCCGTCTTGGCCGCGATGCGGTATCCCGGGACGCTGATCACGTTGCGCAGCGAGCCCTGGCTCGCGACCGTCTCCATCATCTGCAACGTGGTGTCGGCGGCGTACTCGCTCACGACCCGCTCCCCGGTCGGCACGGGGACGTCGGTCCAGGTGCCGTCGGGGCCCTCGCAGCCCGAGACGAGGGTGAGCGGCACCCGGACGCCGCCGTTGCCGAGGGTCTGGTAGAGGCTCGCCATCTGCGCGCTCGTCGCCGTGATGCCCTGGCCGAACATCTGGGTCGCGAGAGTCGCCGTGTCGTACGTGGTGTCCGACGGCGGCCTCACGGTGCCGCCGTCCTCGCCGAGGAAGTCGGCCGCGGTGGGCTCGCCGAATCCGAAGCCGCGGAAGTAGTCGTACTTCTGCTGCGGCGTCAGCTTCTCGCTCAGCATCACCGTGCCGATGTTCGAGGAGTTCATGAGCACGCCGGTCGCCGTCCACCGGGCGTTGTTGGCGGAGAACGAGTCGGTGATGTTCTCCGTGCTCCCCGGCGGCGTGTAGGAGTTGGGGATCGTGAGCGGTGTGCTCGGGGTGATGAGCCCCTGGTCGAGCAGCGCCGCGAACGCGACGGGCTTCATGATCGAGCCGGGCTCGAACGGCGCGGTGAAGCTGCGCGCCCCGGAGTTCTCGGCGCTGACCGAGTCCAGATCGTTCGGGTCGATCGAGGGCCAGTCGGCGGCGACCACGATCTCCCCCGTGGCCACGCGGACGACGAAGGCGGTGCCCCAGTCGGCGCCGAGCGCGGTGCCCTGCTGCGCGAGCTGCTGCTGCGCGAACCACTGCAGGTCGGAGTCGATCGTGAGATGGACGGTGCCGCCGTCGACGGCCTCCTGCTGCACGACGAGGCTGCCCGGCAGCCGCACCCCGTCGGCGCCGCGCTCGTAGGTCGAGGTGCCCTGGGTCGGCGCGAGGCACTCATCCCACTGCAGCTCGGTTCCGGCGAGCGGCCCGTCGGTGCCGAGGAAGCCGACGAGGTTGCCCGCGATCGCCCCCCGCGGGTACGTGCGCGAGGGGCGGAGGTCGGAGTACACCCAGGGGATGTCGAGGTCGAACACCGCCGTGAAGGTCTCGAGGGTCACGCCTTTGACGAGATACGCGAAGTCGGATTCCGGGTCGGCGGTCAGCGCCGTCACGAGGTCGGCGGCCGGCGCGCCGGTGATCTCCGCGACCCGGGCGATCGCCTCGGACGTCGGGACCTCGGTCTTCTTCCCGTCGACGGTGATCTCGGTGGTGTCCTTGACGTTCTTGGGCGACGCCGTGATGTCGAACCTGTCGACGCTGTCGGCGAGCACGGTGCCGTTGGCATCCACGATCTCGCCGCGCTGGCCCCAGACCGTCACCTCGCTCGACCGGCGCGCCTCCGCCGCCGCGGTCAGCTCGGCGGCCCGCACGACCTGGATGTCGACGAGCTTGACGACGAAGACGCCGACGACGACGAACACCGCGAACAGCGTCAGTGCGAGACGGCGCGCGGTGAGCCGCGAGTGGGTCATCCCGGCCCTTCCGTTCAGCGAGTTGTCGGCGAGGGGATCGTGCCAGGCGTCGAGGTCCCCTGGGCCGGCGACCCGCCGGACGCCGGGGAATCCTCAGCCGTCCCCGAAGCGCCCGCGCCCGCGGCCGGCTGCGGCTCGACGAGGTTCGACCCGGTCAGCAGCGAGTTGCCGATCTGATTGCCCGACGCGCCGGTCAGGCTGCCGCCCGCCGGGGTCGGATTGCCGGAGACCGCGCCGGTCGCGAGGTCGAGGAACACGGGGTTGCCGCTCGCCACCATGCCGAGGTGCTCGGCGTTCGCCGTCAGGTTCTGGGTCGAGGAGAGCACCTCGAGCTGTTCGGTGAGCGCCTGCTCCTGCCGCTGGAGGTCGCGCTGCTGGGTCTGCAGACCGGCGATCGTGTAGGCGCCGTCGGCGAGCACGATGCTCAGCAGCAGCTGGGCCAGCAGGATGACCCCGATGCCCGAGATCGTGACGATCGCCGGGAGCACCCGCGGACGAGCGCGGCGCGGGGCGCGGGCCGGCGCGACCTCGAGGTGGCGCCGGGGGGTCGTCGACCGCGACGGGCGCGGGGACGCGAGCGGGAGCGCGCTCATGCGGCGGCCTTCCTGAGACGTTCGGCGGCGCGGAGGCGCACCGGGGTGGCACGAGGATTGCGGGCCTTCTCGGCCTCGCTCGCGAGCTCGGCGCCGCGGACGAGGAGCTTGATCTCGGGCGCGTGCTCGGGCAGCTCGACCGGGAGGCCGCGCGGAGCGGTCGAGGTCGACCGTGCGGCGAACTCCCGCTTGACGATGCGGTCCTCGAGCGACTGGTAGGCCAGCACGACGATGCGCCCCCCGACCTCGAGCGCGTCGAGGGCGGCCGGGATCGTGCGGGCGAGGACATCCAGCTCGGCGTTGACCTCGACCCGGAGCGCCTGGAACACGCGTTTGGCGGGATGCCCGGCGTTCTTCAGCGCCGCGGGAGTGGCGGCCTGGAGCAGGTCGACCAGCTGCGCGGACGTCTCGATCGGCGCGACGGTGCGCGCCTCCACGATCTTGCGGGCGTACCGGGGGGCGAGCTTCTCCTCGCCGTACTCGAAGAAGATGCGGCGCAGCGCCCCCTCGTCGTACTCGGCGATGATGCGGGCCGCGGTGAGCGGCGACGTCGCGTCCATCCGCATGTCGAGCGCGGCGTCCCGCGCGTACGAGAACCCCCGGTCGACGCGGTCGAGCTGCATCGACGACACACCGAGGTCGTACAAGATGCCCGCGACGGCGGGGATGCCGAGATCCGCGAGCACGGTCGGGAGCGCATCCGACACCGCGTGCACGAGGTGCGTGCGCCCGGCGAACGGCCGCAGCCGCTCCCCCGCCAGGCGCAGCGCCTCCGGATCCCGGTCGATCCCGACCAGGGTGAGTTC
>CAZPJC010000062.1:0-12318 GCA_964586645.1 uncultured Schumannella sp. | reverse complement strand
GACTCCACCTGCGTCAACCGCCCCACCCGCACCGCCGCGACCACATCCCGCCCGGTCGCACCGGTGCGGCGGGTGAGCAGTTCCTCAGGCGTGCGCGCCCCGGCCCGCCGCGCGAGCCCGGCCGCCCCGAGCTCGTGGGCCGAGCGCCGATCGACCTCCCCCGCGACGAGGGCGAGGTGGGCGTCGGCGAGGTGCACCGCCTCCCCCGCGAGATCCATCAGCGACAGCAGCTCGGCATCCGACACCATCCCGTACGACCCGCGCGGCACCTCGCGCAGCACCGCAACAGCGGCGGCGAGAGTCGTGGCGGTCATGGGATCCATCCTTCCGACTCCCATTCTCTCCACCCGAACGAATGTTCGAAAGTACAAGAAGTCAGGCCGAACCAGCCTGTGGAGGACTCACCGCGATCGAGGCGCGCGCCGATCCACCGCCAACCGCACCAGCGCGACGACCACGAAGATCACCCCGAGGATGACCCCGACCGGGGTGACCGCGACGAACACGATCCCCGCCGTCTGGTTCGCCGCCCCGAGCTGCTCCCCCGACACGAGCGACGCCCCCCACGCCCGCAGGAACACCCCCGCCGCGACCAGCCCGACCGTCAGCAGCAGCCCGGCGATGAACGTGCGCCACGCGAACTCGACGAACCCGCGCACGATGCCGACGATCGCGAGACCCGCGCCGAGCGGCAGCAGCAGGCCGAGCAGAACGCTGGATGCCGACAGCGCGACGGTCGCGATCAGCTCACCCGGCATCCCGCCACGGTACCCGCTGGGGGTTTCGATACACCGCTGCGCGGCACTCAACCCGCGGAACCCCGCGGTTTCGATACACCGCTGCGCGGCACTCAACCCGCGGAACCTCGCGGTTTCGATACACCGCTACGCGGCACTCACCCCACGGACGTACGGTGAGGACATGAAGACTTTCACCCTCCCCGGAACCGACATCGTCGCGCCCAACGTCGTGGCCGGCATGATGCGCATCGACGGCAAGTCCGACGACGAGGTGAAGACGCTCGTGGCGGCCGCCCGCGACGCCGGCATCGACTTCTTCGACCACGCGGATGTCTACGGCACGGACCTGCACGGTTGCGAGAAGCGCTTCTCCGACGCGTTGCAGCTCACCCCGAGCCAGCGCGACGAGATCACGATCCAGACGAAGGCCGGCATCGTGCGGGAGGGGCCGTACTTCGACTACTCGTACGAGCACCTCGTGACGAGCGTCGAGGGGTCGCTCGCGGCGCTGAACACCGACCGCATCGACATCCTGCTGCTGCACCGCCCCGACGCGCTGGTCGAGCCGGAGGAGGTCGCCCGCGCGTTCGACGACCTCCACGCGAGCGGCAAGGTGCGGCATTTCGGCGTCTCGAACCACACTCCGCGGCAGATCGATCTGCTGAAGAAGCACGTGACCCGGCCGCTCGTCGCCAGCCAGCTGCAGCTGAGCATCACGCACCAGCCGATCATCGCGCAGGGCGTCGCGGGCAACATGCTCGACGAACCGCAGTCGATCACGCGGGACGGCGGCGGCATCGTCGACTACTGCCGGCTGCACGACATCACGATCCAGGCGTGGTCGCCGTTCCAGGCGGGCTTCTTCACCGGGGTGTTCCTCGACAACCCCGACTACCCCGAGCTCAACGCCGCCATCGACGCGCTGGCGACGACGTACGACGTGCCGGCGATCGCGATCGCGACGGCGTGGATCACCCGGCATCCGGCGAACATGCAGGTCGTGCTCGGAACCACGAGCCCCGACCGGGTGACCGGCGCGGCTCTCGGCTCCGACATCCCGCTGACGCGTGCCGAGTGGTACGAGCTGTTCCGCACGTCGGGGCACCTGGTCCCGTGACCGGGTACACGAGGGTCGAGCTCGGCGCCCTCGAGACCTGGCGCGACCACTTCGGCGGCTTCCGACCCGACACGTCGCGCGACGGCCGCCGCGTCGTCGACCACGAGGTGCAGATGCAGTACATCGGGATGACGGCGAACTCGATGCTGCCCGGCGAGCAGGCCGGCTACTGGCACACGCATTCGCACCTGGAGGAGCTGTACGTCTTCCTCACCGGGCGGGGCGAGATGGGGCTGGATGACGAGGTCGTCCCCGTCGGTCCGGGCACGGCCATCCGGGTGGGGCAGAACGTGTTCCGCACCTGGCGGGCGGCCCCGGACGGCACGGAGCCGCTCACCTGGATCTGCATCCGGGCGGGCGGCACCGAGCTGGAGCATTTCCCCTCGGACGCGTCGCGCGCGCCCGAGAGGCCGATGCCCTGGTGACCGGCTAGCCGATCGTGGCCGCGGCGCGCGAGCGACGCGAGAACACGACGGCGAAGATCCCGAATCCGAGCAGCAGCGCTGCGGCGATCGTCAGCGGCAGCGTCTCGACCCCGGTCTCGGCGAGGAGAGCGGGCTGCGCGGCGAGGCGCGCGAGACGCTCCTGCTCGGCGGTGACCTGCTCAGCGAGCACGCGTTCGGTCGAGGTGATCCGCACGCAGGCGGTGCCGGCGTTGATCACGTTGTCGTCGAGCGTGACCGCTCCGGCGTTGGTGGCTCCGGCCAGCAGCTGTCCGGTGATCCGAGCCCTGTCGAGGGCCTCGATCGAGGTCGCCGCGAGGATCGTGCCGACGAACCGCGAGTTGACGCCGAGCGTGGCCGAACTGCCGACCTGCCAGTACACGTTGCAGGCCTGCACGCCGCCGGTGAGCTGCACGACGCTGCCGGTTCCGACCGTCAGCATCCCGGTGGACGCCTGGAAGATGAACACGTCGTCGGCGCCGCCGGTCAGCACCATGGTGCCGTCGAGCAGCAGGTCGCTGCCCGAGAAGTAGACGCCGGCGCCGTAGGGCGTGGCCCGGGCGGCGAGGTTCACGGTGCCGACGACATCCGTCGCGTCGGCGTTGGCGAGGATCACGTACGCCGTGTTGAGGTCGAGGTTCGCGGTGTCGGCCGCGGTGTTGTTGACGTTGATGTCTCCGCTCACCTGCACGACGAGCAGCTGCTGGTCGCTGCCGGGCACGAGGGCGACGTCTCCGGTCACGACGGTGCCGTGGGTGGCGGTGTCGGTGATCGTGTCGGCGGAGATGATCGCGTAGTCCTCGGCGGTGCCGAGGAAGTCGTCATCCCCCGGCTCGGCCGCGTTGGCGGCGAGTGGAGCGAAGAGCACGACCGCGGCGATGGCGGTGACCGTGCTCAGACCGATGATGATCGGTCGGGCGGTTCGATGGGTGGAGCTGGTGCGTCGGAACATGGCGGATGCCGCTTTCTCAGTTGGTGGTGAACACCGGACATGAGCGGCAGAAGGCGCAAGCCTACGGGGGGTATGCAGCTGATGAGTGGCTCTCCGCGATTCGGAGTGCCGCGATGGATGACAGTCGTCGACTCCAGGGAGAGCCGGTCGGTCGCGACGTGGTCGCGAGGTTCGCCCAGATCGGGCGGAGGCGCGGATGCCGTCGGAAATGACGGGTCCACGAGACCGGGAGAGTGAAGGGCCCCCCGGCCTTCGGCATTCGTGGCGACCCTCGAAAGGGTCACTCATCCGGACGGTACACCTCGAATCGCCGTCGGAACGAGTCTGGGAGAAACCGGCGATACTCACAGGCTCCGCGAACGGGTGCGGCCCCCGGCTCGACGCCGGGGGCCGCACCCGTCAGGCCGCGCGCAACGGCGGACCGCCGAACGGCCCGCGCCGGGCCGGGCTCCGCTCGGGGAGTCCCGGCACGTAGCGCCGCCGGAGCTCCTTCCCGAGGGGAAGGCGGATGCCGGCGTGGCCGTTCGCCCGTCGCCCGCGCGGGCTCGGAGTCACGACGGTCGCGCTCATGCGGAGACCGCCTTGCGATCACCCGCCTGCGCCATGGTGGACGCGACCTGGATCTTGCGCGGCTTCGCCCGCTCGGCCATCGGCACGATGACCGAGAGCACGCCGTGCTCGTAGTTGGCGGTGATCTTCTCGGTGTCGACGCCGTCGCCGAGCGTGAACTGGCGCATGTACGACCCGTAGGGGCGTTCGTGCGAGATCCACTTCACGTTCTCGCTCGAGGGGGCGGGGCGCTCGGCGCGGATCGTGAGCAGCTGGCCGTCGACATCCAGGTCCACCGACGCGGGGTCGATGCCCGGGAGGTCGGCGCTGAGGACGTACTGATCGCCGTCGCGGAACAGGTCCACGGGCATCAGCCGAGGAGTTCGCGCGGTGTCGAACACGCTGGACGCGAGGCGGTCGAACTGGCTCAAAACATCGAACGGATTGGACATGATCTGATCTCCTTTCGTCTTCGTGAGCGGGTCGTGCGACCCACTTCTGTTTTAGCACTCTCACCCCGAGAGTGCCAAGAGGAAAAGCGTGCTAGCTCCTCGACGCGTCCGTCCGTCAAACCCCCCGTCGGAGGGTCAGCTCCTCCGGGCGATGGGGCGTACGGTCCTGTCTACCCCGGAGGCGGCCCAACCAGCCGACCGGGAGTCATCGCCGGGGGGCGATGGAAACGAACAGAGGGGGAACCGCACCATGAGCACCACACTCACCGCACCGAAGGCGACGGAGGCCGAACCGGCCGTCGTCGTCGAACAACCGCCGCGACCGAACACGATCGGCAAGATCGCGCTCGGACTCGCCATCGTCGGATTCATCCTCGCGATCTTCCTGATCACCGCAGGACTCGCCTGGATCTTCCTGCTGCCCGCGATCGGGCTCGCGATCGCCGGGCTGATCATCCCGAACCGTCGCCGAGGGGTCGCCGTCGCGGCGCTCGTCGTCGGCGTGATCGGGCTGCTGTTGTCGTTCATCGGGTTCCGCCTGCCGATGGGCTCGATCCCGGATCAGGAGACCGTGCTCAACAACCAGGGCGTCAACCCGTTCTCGGTGTTCACCGGGCCGCTGCCGGGGCAATCCGTCGGCGGCGGCACGGCCGGCACCGGGACCAACGCCGACGGCGTCGTTGTGCAGGTCGACTCCGTCGACTGCCACCAGCCGCTGGCATCCGTCACCGGGCTGAACATCACCGGCGAGATCTGCGCGGTCACCCTCTCGGTGACCAACAACGGCGCGGATGTCGTGTCGGTCGACAGCACGAACGTCAGCCTCCTCGCCGACGGCGCCGCGATCACCGCGGACGTCGCCCTCGGTGAAGGTCCGGTGCTCGACGTGGACATCGACCCCGGTGACTCGGCGTCGGGCCTGGTCTACGTCAACGCCCCGTCGGGCTCGACGATCGACGGCCTCGCGGTGCAGGTCGGGGACGACCCCGACTCGCTCGTGAGCGTCGACCTGGCCGGCTGAACCGTCCGGGCGCTCCGACCCGCCGCCATCCGCGGGTCGGAGCGTCTGGCGTACCCACGGGTCGATCAGCGCTGGCGATTCGAGGAATGTCTGCTCGACTCGCTCACCCGGACGTTCGAGACGGCGCGGGCGTGAGCCGCCGTTCCCGCCGGGCGGCGAGCCAGAGCGCCACGGCGACGAGCCCCGGCAGCAGAGCGTTATTCAGCGGGCCGTCCAGGACGGCGCTGATCTGACCGAGCAGCGGCGCCGCGTCCGGGGCGACGATCCCGATCGCGCCGGCGATCGTCGCGAGGACGACGAGGGCGAAGACGAGCCAGCGCACGACCGCGGGCGCACCCCGCTCGGCTCGGGCGCCGAAGAAGACGAGCACGCTCACCGCGACGGGGAGCACGATCCCCACGACCCAGTCGCTCATCGGCCAGAGCCACTCCCTCTCGAACTGCCCGTTCGGCGCCACGTTGTAGGCGCTCGGCGGCGAATCGGTCCACAGTCGGCGGTCGTAGACGATCGCCGCCGCGATGCCGTAGAAGGCCGCAGTCGCGATCCCGAGCCAGGCCACGAGGCGGCGCGGCAGCGTGCGGAGCCGGCCCTCGTCATCGGCCATCGCCAGCCACGCGCCGACCGCGAGCGCCAGGTTGCCGAGGAACGTGCCGATCGGCCAGATCCACGGCCCGCCCGGCAGATCCCAGACGAACGCGGGCCAGTAGAAGCCCGCGCAGTACAGCACCGGGAACAGCAGGCTCACCCAGCCGAGGGCATTCGAGCGCGAGTACCGCCAGGTGGGGATCGCGTAGAACGGCAGCAGGAACATCACCACGACGTAGGGGTACCCGATGTAGTCGCCACTCCCCACCTCGCCGGGGAGGAAGAACCACCATCCCCGTTTGGCCATGACCAGGAGCGGGCCGAGACCGCAGAAGACGGCGGCCGCGACGACGGCCGTCCAGCGCACACCCCAGTGCACGGAATGCCCGCGGGTCGGCGTCTCGTCCATTCGCGGGTGAGTCTAGCGACGAAAACCTCTCGCGACGACGCGCCGCGTGCCGGATCAGCCGCTCGAGCCTTCGAGGCTCTCCGCCACCCAGCCGCGCAGCTCGGCGGCCGGACGCGCGCCGATCATCCGCGATCTCTCGGCGCCGTCCCGGTACAGCAGCAGCGTGGGGATGCTCTGGATGCCGTGGCGCCGCCCGACGGCGGGTGCGGCATCCGAGTTCACCTTCACGACCTTCAGCCGGCCGGCGAACTCGCGCGAGAGCTGCTCGACGACGGGCGCCACCGCACGGCATGGCCCGCACCACGGCGCCCACACGTCGACGAGCACCGGCAGCGAGCTGCGCACGACCGCGTCGTCGAAGCTGTCGTCGCCCGCGTCGACGAGCCACGGCAGGTCAGCATGGCACGACGCGCAACGCACCCGTCCGGAGCGGGCGACCGGCACGCGGTTCCGGGTGCCGCAGCGGCCGCACGTCGAGACCGCGGCCGCCGCGGCATCCGTCGTCATCGCGTCACCACCGCGCCGCGCCGTGCCGCAGCAGCACCGACTCGACGTCGCGCACACTCGGCTCCATGAGCCACTCGCCGTCGATGTAGACGACGGGCGTGTGCAGCCGGCCGCGGGTCAGCTGCTGCAGCCGTGCCTCGGCCGCGGGATTCGCGTCGAGGTCGACGTACTCGTAGCCGATCCCGTTGCGGTCGAGATACCGGCGGATCATCTGGGTGAGGCCGCACCACCGGTTGCCGTAGATCGCGACCTGAGCGGTCGCGCGGGCCGGTCGAGCGCGGCGCCACGGGGCGACAGGGGCGACAGGGGCGACCCCGATCGGGGTCACGTCCGAGATCATGGTCATGACAGCACCTCCTGAGTTTCCTTCTTGACATCGTGCTTCACCTGGTCGAGAGCGGCAACGAGCTCGTCGAGATCCGGCAGCTGCTTGAGCCGCGGTGACACGTGCGCCCACCTGATGACGCCGTCGCCGTCGACGAGGTAGACGGCGCGCTCGCTGAAACCGTCGTCCTCGCGCCACACGTCGTACGCGCGCGCGACCTCGCCGCGGGGCTGGAAGTCCGACAGCAGCGGGTAGCGGATGCCGCGCACCGCCGCCCACGCGCCGTGGCTGTACAACGAGTCGACGGAGATCGCGAGCAGCTGGATGCCGCGCGAGGCGAACTCGTCGAACTCCTGCTGGTAGAGCTCGAGCTGCACGCTGCAGCCCGGGCTCCAGTCGAGCGGGTAGAAGACGAGCGCGACCGGCTGCCCGCGGTAGTCGGACAGCCGTATCTCGCGACCCTCGGCATCCGGCAGGGCGAAATCGGGGGCCGGCGTGCCCACCGGGAGTCCCTCGGCGACGCGCTCGCCGTCCATCGGCGGCGCGGTGCGGTACTTATTGCGCACGTCGGGAGCGGCCTCCGGACCGGGGCCGGGCTCCGACGGCTCGATGCGCTGGGTGCTCTCGAGCAGGTCGAGAACGGTCACGCGCGTCATGCGAGCACCCCCGATCGTGTCGTGCGCACCGGGATGTTCCCGCGCATCCGCGCCCGCGGGCCGCCGTGGCGGCGGCCCCGCGGGAACCATCGCGTCAGGACGCGAGCGAACGCGCGGGTTGCGCTTTTCCCGGGGCTGCCTCCCCGTCCTGCGCATCCTGCGAGGCGGCACCGACCGCGTGCTGCCCGGAACCGGCGGCGACGGCGATCCGGCGCGGCTGCGCACCGGCGAGGATCGGGAGTTCGATCCTCAGCACCCCGTCGTCGTAGTTCGCGGCGATCGCGTCGACGTCGACATCCTGGCCCAGGGCGAGTCGCCGGACCACGGTCTGGCTGCTGCGCTCGCGCACCAGCCAGCGGGCATCCCGGTTCTCCGACTCGGCCGAGCGTTCGGCTCGGATCGTCAGCCAGCCGCCGTCGACGGAGACGTCGATCGAGTCGCGGTCGGCTCCCGGAAGGTCGGCCTCCAGGAGGTAGCGGTCTCTCTCGCGGCGCAGGTTCACCGGCACCTGCCAGGCGCCTTCACCCGCGGAGGTGGAGAACCACGGGTCGCTGAGACGGCCCAGTTGGTTGAACGTATCGAACAGCATCATCACTCTCCTCTCGTCACTGAGCTGTGCGGATCGTTCTGATACGAGTGACGCGCGAGGGAGCGGATTTATTCCCGCGATCACTGCCCTTTTTGCGCCACTCGAGCACACGCTCGACCTCGTCGACCTCCTCGATCGACCCCTCGAGCCTGGCTGCCACCCGCAGGCTGCGCGGACCGAGGCGTTCGATCTGCCGGTCCTGCACGAGCCGCTGCAACGCCTCCCGGATCGGCGTGGGGCTCACCCCGAGCAGCTCTGTGAGCCCGCGCTCGGTGAGCTTCCCACCCCGGGGCAACTCCCCCGCCGCGATGGCCGCGAGGATCGACTCGTACGCCTGGTCGCTCAGCGTCGGCGTGGGCCGCTCATCGTTGCAGAACATAACGCGACGCGTTACTATCGAGAGGTGATCCAGGGGTTCGCCGATCGGGACACCGAGCGTGTGTGGCACCGGGAACATGTCAAGAAATTCGGCACCGACCTGCAGCGCGTCGCGAATCGCAAACTGCTGATGCTCGACGCGTCCGAGAACATCAACGACCTCAGGGTTCCGCCCGGTAACCGCCTGGAGCAGCTCTCGGGCGACCGGACGGGCCAGCACGGCATCCGTATCAACGACCAGTGGAGAATCTGCTTCACCTGGACATCCGCCGGACCGTCCGACGTCCAGATCACCGACTATCACTAGCGAGCCGACATGACCACCGCACACGAGCCGATCCACCCGGGGGAGGTCCTGCTGGAAGAGTTCCTTCTCCCCCTGGCGATCTCGCAGTACCGCCTCGCCGCGACGATCGGAGTTCCCGCACGTCGGATCAACGAGATCGTGCACGGCAAGCGCAGCATCTCCCCCGACACCGCGCTGCGACTCGCCCGTGCTCTCGGCACGTCCGACCGCTTCTGGCTGAACCTCCAGAACCGGTACGACCTGGATGTGGCGCGAACGGGTCACGAAGCCGAGTTCGACAGCATCCGGTCCCTCATCTCGGCGTGACATGGGCATTCCTGATGACGACGCTCTGCGCATCGGGCGCTGGTGCGCCGAACAGGAGGATCCCGCACTGCGGGACCAGTTGCGCATCGAGTGCGAGATCGCCGATCGTCACGTCACGATCTACGAGAACCGGCCACCCTGGGACGGCCAAGGAGACTGGGCGCGCTCACCCATTGCGCGTCTTCGCCTCACACCGGCTACCGGAAAGTGGTGCGTCGACTGGTGCGACGGCAACTCTCGATGGCGCGAAGACGACAGTGCTCGCCGAACGCGCGACGTCGGGACGCTGCTCGATCATGTCGCCTCCGACCCCGACTCCCTCTTCTGGGGCTGAAGGTCGAGGCGTCTCCCCTTCCCCCACTGGCGCAGCGCTCGATCGCCAGCACGCCCGCGTCAGCTCAGGCGTCCCCGTCCTCGCCCTGGGTCTTGTTCTGGCGGGGGCGCAGAAGGCGCTCTGAGAGCCCACCGGCGAATTTGCCGGTGACCCTCCGTGCGCGATCGAGTGTCTCGTCAGCCGGCGAGCGCGAGCACCTTCGGTCGCGGCTTCTGCCGCTCGACCCAGAGGTCATGAGCCGTCTGAAGCCCGAGCCAGAGTTCAGCGCTCGTGCCGAAGAGTTCGCCGAACTTCACCGCCATTTCAGCTGTGACTCCAGCGTGGCCGTTGCGGATGCGCGAGAGCGTCGCTCGCGTGACTCCGAGGCGACGGGCGGCTTCGGCGATCGACACGCCGTCGAGGTAGTCGTCGAGCAGTTCGCCCGGGTGCGGGGGGCTGTACATCGCGGTCATCGTGGTCTCCTCTCAGTGGTAGTCGCGGTAGTCGATGAGGTGAACGTCGCTCCCGTCGAATTCGAAGGTGAGCCGCCAGTTGCCGCTCACCGAGATCGCGTGCACTCCCGCCAAGCCGCCCGAGAGCGGATGGGGTTTCCACGACGCCGGCAGATCGGCAAGCGCGGTGAGGTTGTCGAGCACCGCCAACTGCTTTCGCAGCCGAGCAGCATGGTCGGGCTGGATGCCCGCCTTGCTTCCGGTTGCGTAGAAGCGCTCGAGTCCCTTGTGGCGGAAGGACTTGATCATCTACGACCTGTATAGCATGACTATACGTATATTGCAGGTATACGGTCGTCGCCAGCCTGTCATGCCGACTCTCGCCGGCCACGATCGAACAGCCACTCCGGAATCGCTCCGGACCCGAACCAGGTATGCAGCACGAGAGCGAGCCCGTACCCAGGCTCAGCAGCGAGCACCCGATCGAGAAGATCTCCGGCGGCGCTTCCCCGGCCGAGCGCCCAATTGAACCAGGCGAGACAGGTCAAGGCCGGCGCTGCGGCCTCAGCCGGTGCGAGCGATGCGAGTTCGCCGTAGAGCCCGCGCCCGCGCTCGAGCCGGGGCCAATCGGGCCTGCGGTCGGTCGTGCCCATCATGAGGGACGACATGTACACCGCGTCCTCGCGCGTCGCGGAAGACGCCAGCTCGCGCGCGGCGATCTCGTCCATCGACTCGCCGGTCTGGCGCTTGATCCGCGTCATTCGCGCCTGCTCGGCAAACGCGTAGGCGCCGACATCCTTTCCGTAGGCCGCCTGCAAGAGCATGACGTCCCGGGCGGACGGCATTTGCATCACCCGGAGTAGACCCGCTGCCGTGAGCGGAGTGAGTTCGCTCGCCGCCATCGCTCCCTCGACGACATCGATGAGATCGAGCCGCTCAACCGGCAATTCGTGGCGCCGTTCGAGGAGCTCGGCCACGCTGGATCGCGCGCCCGCGTCGGCATCCGGGATACCCACCAGCGCGTCGATCCCGCGCCGCGCGGCTTCGATGACTTCGGTTCGACTCCCGAGGGGGCTTTCGGCGATCTCGGCGAGGGGTCGCCCCTCGTTCTGATGCGACCGCTCGAGGTAACTGCCCCATCCGTCGTTCGCGACGCACGCGCTCTCGACGACGGCGAAACCCGCTCGCGTGAACGCTTTCTCGAGAGCGCGGCCGAGATCGAGATACGGGATGCCGCGCTCGACCGTGAAATCGAGGTCGGTGTAGACGACGATCGCAACCCGGTCGACGGCGCGCAGGCGGCTCACGATCCCGATCAGGTGGCCGGCCAGGTGACGGAAATCGCTCTCTCGCCGCCGGTCGGGGAGGTCGACGCGGATGATCGGCTCTCCTGAACGTTTGCCGAGGAACGGCACGCACACCACGCTGCACCGTGGCGCGAACCCGGCGAGCGCAGGAACCATTGCAAGGAAGTCAGCGGTGGACGCGGCACGAATCATCTCCATCCCCGTGATCCTTCGCGGATGTCGACCGCGGCTGCCGCTCGGCCCCCAAGATGCGAACGACACCCTGCCGCCAAGGCCAGTGGAGGACGCCCGCTCGGCGCCTCGTCTTCACACGCCGATTCAGGCCGCCGGGAACGCCGCGATGAGGGTCGCCCAAGTGCTCTCGACATCCACCGCCCCCGTGACGGGCGTCGACACTCGCGAGGCGATCTTCTTCGGCCACAGCACCTCGACCCCGCATACCGAGAACGCGCCGCCGAGCAGGGGCCAGTCTGCATCCACGAAGCACAGCGCCCCGAGCACCGGCACGTCGACGACGTCCTCGATCTTCTGCATCTGCCAGACGACGCCGTCGACGAGCTTGGTCTGATCGCGCGATCCCACGAACAGCCGCTCGATGCGAGGGCGGAGGATGCCGCCGTCTACTCGCAGCGTCGGCCGGCCCTTGTACTTCTTGGCGTCGATGACCCACACACCGTCGCCAGTGACGACGAGGTGATCGATATTCGCGCGGGTCCCCCTGATCCGGCGATCGTGCGCGACTCGCACGTGCGACGAAGCGACGCGAACGAGTTCGCGCCCCACTCGCTCCTCCCCCGCGGCGCCTGTGCTCCACGCCCTGGTGCTCTGCCGCTCCGGCGTCAGAGCAACGGCGAGCCCGCCGAACCGACCCCAGTCGCGGCGCAGTCGCGCCTCGTCATTGGCCCGCCGT
>CAZPJC010000061.1:0-12325 GCA_964586645.1 uncultured Schumannella sp. | reverse complement strand
ACAAGATCGGCGAGCTGATCGGCCCGAAGGGCAAGACGATCAACGCGATCCAGGACGAGACCGGCGCCGACATCTCGATCGAGGAGGACGGCACGGTGTACATCGGCGCCGTCGACGGTCCCTCGGCCGAGGCCGCGCGCGCCCAGGTGCTCGCGATCGGCAACCCGATCAACCCCGAGGTCGGCGAGCGGTTCCTCGGAACCGTCGTCAAGATCGCGACCTTCGGCGCGTTCGTCTCGCTCATGCCGGGCAAGGACGGCCTGCTGCACATCTCCGAGGTGCGCAAGCTGGCCGGCGGCAAGCGGGTCGAGAACGTCGAGGACGTGCTCGGCGTCGGCCAGAAGATCATGGTCGAGATCACCAAGATGGACGACAAGGGCAAGCTGAGCCTCGCCCCGGTCGTCGACGAGGCGGATGCGGCGGACACCGATTCGTCGGCCGCGTCGAGCGAGGGCCCGGAGGCTCCCGCCGAAGGCTGATCTCCCGGTACCGAACGGATGCCGTCCTCCCACGCGGGAGGGCGGCATCCGTCGTTTCAGTAGTAGATCTGCGACTGCTGCGCGGCGGCGAGGGTCGTCGCCAGACCGATCAGGAAGAGCAGCCCCATCCCGCCGGCCAGCAGGCCGAGGACGAGCGGCCGCAGGCGGGCCGGGATGAGCAGCGCACAGGTGACGATCGCGGCATAGAGCCCGACGATGAGCACGAGGAACGGGATGACCGTCGACGGGTCGCCGCCCGTCGCGCACTCCGGCGGGGCCGGGTAGATCATGATGCAGGCTTGGGCGGGGCGCGGGATCGCCCAGAGGATCCCGATCGCGACGACGGCGAACACCCCGAGCGGGGCGAGCCACCAGGCGAGCGAGCGCGGGGGGCGGGTCGGAGTCTCGGTTACGGCGGTCATGGCGTCCTCTCGGCCGGGGCGGGGCTCTCAGCTACTACGACGCTCGACGGTCGCGGAACGTTGGGCCGGTGTCAAGGCCGTGAGCACGCCCGAATTGGCGAAGGGCCGGATCCCGTTCGTCATCGGACGGGATCGCGGCCCTTCAAGAGGAGAGCGGCGGCCGGTCCGTACGCTGTGGACGATCCGGCTCCGGATGCTCGTGGCACCCGCGCGAGAACACGCTACGTCGACCGCCCGGCGCGTGGGAGGGTTTGACGGCGTGTTCCCGAGAAGTTCACCGGGGGAGCGTCCCCCGAAAGGGGGACGTAACGATTCGGCCACGTCACCCGGGCTCGGCCGATCGCCGCGTTAACCTTCGAGGACAACGCGCCCCACCCACACGCCGGGGTGTCGTCACGGGGCGGGGTCGAGGGGGCCGGATGACCGAGGAGAGAGTCCCCGTCGCCACGCCGCCCGCCGGGTTCCCGGGCTTCGCGGCCCCGATCTCCCGGGCGCCGATCTCGACCGAGCAGACCCGGGCGATCGTCGGATCGTCTCCGGCCGCGCGCCGCCGCATCGGCTCGTCCGACCTCGAGGTCTTCCCGATCGCGCTGAGCGGCAACGTGTTCGGCTGGACCGCCGACTCGGTCGAGAGCGAGCGGGTGCTCGACTCCTACCTCGCGCACGGCGGCAACTTCGTCGACACCGCCGACTCCTACGCGGGCGGCAGGAGCGAGATCATCCTGGGCAACTGGCTGCGGGCGCGCGGGTCGCGCGACGACCTCGTGCTCGCCACCAAGGTCGGCAAGAGCGCCGACCACCCGGGGCTCTCCGCCCGCGCGATCACCGCCGCGGTCGAAGCCTCGCTCCGTCGACTCCGCACCGACCGGATCGACCTGCTCTACCTGCACATCGACGACCCCGACGTGCCCTTCGAGGAGACTCTCCTGGCCGTCGACGAACTCGTCAGGTCGGGCAAGGTCCGTCACTTCGGCGGATCGCACCACACCGGCGACCGGCTGATCGAGGCGCGCATCGCGTCGGCCCAGCTCGGCGTCGCCCGGATGGTGGCGGTGCAGAACCACTACAACCTCGTCTTCCGCCGGGAGTACGAGCAGGGTCTGGCGCGGGTCGCCGCCGATCTCGAGCTCGGCATGATGCCCCGGTTCGCGCTCGCGAGCGGATTCCTCACCGGCAAGTACCGCGCGAAGTCGGATCTCGATCGCACGCGCCGGGCCGAAGTCGGGAAGTACCTCACGCGCGCCGGACTGCGCGTGCTGCAGGCTCTCGACGCGGTCGCCGTCGAACACGACGCCCCGCCGGCCACGATCGCGCTGGCCTGGCTGTTGAGCAAGCCGAACGTCGTGGCGCCGGTCGTCTCCGCGAGCGAGGCGGATCAGGTGTTCGACCTCGTCGCCGCGACCGACGTGCAGCTCACGCGTTCGCAGCTGACAGCACTGGACCGCGCCAGCTCCTGAGAGCCGGCGCGGTCCGGTAGGTGGATCGGGTCAGGCGTTGACGCCCGGGATGACGACGCGCGCGCCGATCCCGAAGACGAACCAGATCACGAGCAGCACGATGGCGATCAGGGTGATCGCGACACCGTTGCGCCGCACGGTGCTGCGGAACGCCAGCTGGATCAGGAGCAGGATCACGAGGATCAGGCCGAGCAGCGGCGAGGTGAACTCGACGTCGCCGATGCGCAGGGGGAGCCCGACGACGAACAACGAGATGAGGAACAGGACCGCGACGATGATCTCGAGGATGGCGAGGATCGCGGCGCCGCCGCGGGCGCGCGTGATGCCGTCGACGAGGGCGAGGATGCCACCGATGGCGGCGACGACGAACATGAGGGTCAGGGTGAAGCCGATGGTGATCTCCATCTTGCAACCTTCCGCTGGGGCGCGACCCAGCGCCGCGCGACCCCGAGCCTAGCGAGACTCAGGCGACGCCCTGCCCCCTTTCGGGGGACCTCCAGCTAGTGCTAGGGGTCAGCCCACCGCTTCCGCGATGACGCGGTCGAAAGTCCGGGTGAGGGCGGCCGACGCAGCGATCGGGTCGCCGGCGTAGCCGCCGCTCAGCGCCCCGTCGCGCGCGAGCACGAGCTCGTCGGCGGCGTCGCCCGGCATCGGGTGGCCGAGCGCGCGGGTGAACCGCTCGAGCGTGGTCGCGTACCACTCGCGGTGCTCGCGAACGGCCACGCGCACGGGATGCTGCGGGTCGGAGAACTCGGCGGCCGCGTTGATGAACGGGCAGCCGCGGAACCCGGGGGCGGCGATCTCCTCGAGCGCGGCATCCCGGGTGGCGTAGAGGGCGCCGACGGCGGTGTCGTTCGCTTCGAGCCGTGCGGCGAACGTCTCGGCGATGCGGCGGTGACGGTACCCGATGTAGGCCGTGATGACGCGGTCCTTGGAGCCGTAGTGCTTGTAGAAGGTCGCCTTGGTCACGTTGGACGCGGCGATGAGGCGGTCGACGCCGACCGCTCGGATGCCCTCGTCGTAGAACAGCTCGTCGGCCGTGAGCAGGATGCGCAGCTTCGCCGGCGCTTCGGGCAGCGCGGCCAGCGGGAGCAGAGGCGGCAGCGGCGGATCGATCGTGAGGGGCACAGGGGGCCTTCTGGTCAGCGCGGGGCGGGGGTGGGATGCGGGCCGCGCCCGCTGGGGGATGGACACGGCCCGTCCCGCGGTCGCTCGGGTCGTCCGCGAGAACGGCGGGACTCGGGGGTGCGTCCCGTCGCCGATCAGAGTAGCACAGGGGGACAGACAGATACGTCTGTCCGCATTCCCCCCGTTCGGAGGTGGCGGCGCCGCCCGGGCAGGGTGACGTACGCTCGACACGATGAACGGCGCCGTGGCATTCCCGCTCGATCTGCCCGAGCTCGAGATCGCCGCATCGGGCGGCACGCGCGTTCGGCGCACGGTCCTCCCCAGCGGGGTCCGCATCCTGAGCGAGTACGTCCCCGGATCGCAGAGCGCGACCGTCGGCTTCTGGGTGGCGGTCGGCTCCCGCGACGAGGTGCCGGTCACCTTCGGGTCGACCCACTTCCTCGAGCACCTGCTGTTCGAGGGCACGCCGACGCGCACCGCGCTCGACATCGCGGTCTCGTTCGACGCCGTCGGCGGCGAGCACAACGCGATGACGGCGAAGGAGTACACCTGCTACTACGCCAAGGTGCGCGACGTCGACCTGCCGATGGCGGTGGGTGTCTTGGCCGACATGTTCACCTCCTCGCTCCTCGATCCGGCCGAATTCGAGAGCGAGCGCGGGGTGATTCTCGAAGAGCTGGCGATGGCCGACGACGATCCGGCGGATGTCGTCTCCGAGCGCTTCTTCGAAGCCGTGTTCGGCGAGCACGCCCTCGGCCGCCCGATCGGCGGCAACCCCGAGGCGATCTCCGCGGTGACCCGGGAGGCGGTCTGGGAGCACTACCGCGCCAACTATCGCCCCCAGGACCTCGTGATCTCGGTCGCGGGAGCCGTCGACCACGACGAGCTCGTCGGCTGGACGGTCGCGGCTCTCGAGGCCGCGGACTGGAACCTGCGGCTGTCGGCGATGCCGGTGGCGCGGCGCGATCCGACCCCGGACCTGTTCGACCGCGGCAGCCATCTCGTCGTCGTCGACCGGCCGCTCGAGCAGACCAACCTGCTGCTCGGCGTCGCCGGTCTCCACGCCGCCGACGAGCGCCGCCCGGCGCTCACCGTCCTCAACTCCGTGCTCGGCGGTGGGATGTCGTCACGCCTCTTCCAGGAGATCCGGGAGAAGCGCGGGCTCGCCTACTCGGTGTACTCGTTCGCCGCCTCGTACTCGGATTCCGGGGTGCTCGGCCTCTACGCCGGCTGCACGCCGAAGAAGGCGCCCCAGGTCGCCGGGCTCATGCTCGACGAGTTCCGGAAGCTCGCCGACGGCGGCATCACGGCCGACGAGCTCGCCCGGGCCCAGGGGCAGCTGGGCGGAGCGTCGGCGCTCGCCCTCGAGGACTCCGACACCCGGATGACGCGCCTCGGCCGCTCGGAGCTGACGATGGGCGAGTTCGCCGACCTCGACGAGACGCTCCGGCGCATCGCAGCGGTGACCGCCGACGACGTGCGCGACCTGGCCGCCGAGCTGGCATCCCGCCCGCTCTCGGTCGCCGCCGTCGGATCGGTGGATGCCGACGCGCTCGCCGCTCTCCACGACACCGCAACCGCCGCCTGATCCCCCCCCGTACACCGTCGTACTGCAAGGAGTCCCCCGTGCCCTCCCGCTACCTCTACCTCGTGCGCCACGGTGAGCAGCAGGACGCCGAGCACGGTCTTCCCGACGGTCCGCTGAGCGCGCGCGGCGCGCGGCAGGCGCACGCGATCGCCGAGCGGCTGAGCGGGGTCCCGTTCTCGGGCGCGTGGACCTCGCCGCTCCAGCGTGCGCAGGAGACGGCGCGCATCATGACCGAGCGGCTGCCGTCGCTCGAGCCGCAGCCGTCCGCGCTGCTGATGGACTGCATCCCCTCGGGTCCGACGCCGGATCTTCCGCACGCCTTCGAGTCCTTCTTCGGCAGCGTGACGCCGGAGGAGATCGCCGCGGGGGAGGCGCAGATGTCCGACGCCCTCGCCGAATGGATGACGCCGCCCGCGGGCCAGGACCGGCACGATCTGCTGATCACCCACAATTTCGTGATCGGCTGGTTCGTGCGGGAGGCGTTCGGCGCTCCGACTTGGCGGTGGCTCGGCGTCAATCAGGCCAACTGCGGGCTCACCATCATCCGCGTGCGCTCGGCGAAGCCGCCGGTGCTCGTCACCCACAACGACCTCGGCCACCTGCCGGCCGAGTTGCGCACCGGCCTCACGGTCGAACAGCCCTACTGAACCGCGAGCGCGTCGGCGGTGCCTCTCGTTCGCGCGGCATCGCCGAACGTGGTGCGGCGGATCACGATCGCGGCGGCGACCATGAGCACGAAGCCGACGGCGTAGGGCGCGGCGTGCGCGATCCCGGCGTAGAGCACGCCGGCGAGCAAGGGCGCGATCATGCCGATCGCCGAGTTGAGCGACTGGGTGGTGCCGGCGAGCCAGCCCTGCTCGTCGTCGCCGACGGCATTGGAGAGCACGCCGTCCATCGTGGCGACCGCGGCACCCTGACCGGCGGCGAGGGCGAGCGCGCCGACGACGAACACCCAGGGCTGGGCGAAGACCGAGGCGACGACCACGAGGGCGAGGAGGCCGAACGCCTGGGTGGCGATGCCGCTCACGATCACGGCGCGTTCGCCGATCCGGGGGAGGAGGACCCCGAGGAGAACCCCCTGGATGATGATGTCGATCACGCCGACCGAGGCCGTGAGCAGGCCGACGAGGGTCGCGTTCCAGTGCACCGCGTCCAGGGCCAGCACGCTGAAGTTGTTGACGAAGAAGAAGAACGGCACCGAGGCCAGAACGACGCCGAGCAGCAGGCCGCGCAACTCCGGGCGACGGAAGGCGTCGCGGATCGCGCGGAACGGGTGCAGCGCCGTCAGGTCGAGGCGCGGCGTGCGCTTCGCCGGCGCGAGGCTCTCGGGCAGGAAGAAGATGCTGAGGATCGCGATCACGAGGGCGAATCCCGCGGTCGCGAAGACGGGCAGGGCGACGTCGATCGCGGCGAGGAGTCCGCCGAGGGCGGGGCCGACCATCGTGCCGATGCCGGAGAGGGCGCCGAGCAGCCCGAAGCGCTTGGCGCGCTGCTCGGGCGGGGTGATGTCGGCGAGGTAGGCGAACAGCGCCGGGAGGTCGCCCGCGGTCGCGCCCTGCACGATGCGACCGAGCAGGAGGATCCAGATCGATCCGCCGATGCCGAAGAGCAGGTAGCCGATGACGGCGCCGAACGCGGCGATCACGATGACCGGGCGGCGGCCGAAGCGATCCGAGACGCGACCGAGCAGCGGGGCGACGGTGAAGGCGCAGAGCGCGTTGACCGTCTCGAGCACTCCCACCCAGAGAGCGAGGTGAGCCGGCTCGTCGACGTAGCGCAGGACCACGAACGGCAGGATCGGCAGCACGACGGTCATGCCGGCGGTCGTGAGCATCGTGATGACGATGAGCATGGTCCAGGCCCGGCGGGTCTCGCGGGGTCCGAGGGCGGGGGTTGGAGTTGTAGTCACACCGAAACTGTACTCGTACCAGTTTTGGTGTCAATACGGCTTTGCGACGAAATCCGGTAAGGTCGACGCATGGCCGAGGAGACCCCGGGGCGACGCGAACGCAAGAAGGCGGCAACCCGCAAGGCGATCTCCAACGCCGCGACGGAGCTCTTCCTCGAGCGCGGCTTCGACGCCGTCAGCATCCGCGAGGTCGCCGAGAAGGCGGACGTCTCGCCGACGACCGTGTTCGCGCACTTCCCGCAGAAGGAGGCGCTCGTCTGGGACGAGGACGAGGAGCAGCGCGAGCTGCTCATCGCCGCCGTGCGCGATCGGCCTGCCGGGACCTCGATCCTCGCGGCGCTGCGCGGCTACTTCTCCTCGGAGATCGCCCCGGCCGGCACCGACTTCGAGGAGCAGGCGGTGCGGCGGTTCCTCGACTTCATCGACGCGACGCCGGCCCTGCGCGAATACGGCGACCGGATGTGGCTGCGGCACCAGGAGGCGCTCGCCCGGGCCATCGCCGACGAGCTGGGCACCGAGGAGCCGAGCCGCGCCGTGCAGGCCCTCGCGCGGTTCGTGCTGCAGACCCAGCTGCTCGCCCTCACCGACCCCGACCCGGGCGCGATGATCGATGCCGCGTTCGGCATCCTCGAGTCCGGCTGGCACGAGACCGACTGACGCGGGTTCAGAGCGCCTTCCGGAACCAGTGCGTCGCGTTCGGGTTGTCGTTGTAGGGGTCGACCTCGACGTACCCGGCACTGAGGTACAGCCCCTGGGCGGCTTCGAGTCGCGCATTGGTGTCGAGCACGACCTCGGTCGCGCCGAGCACGGAGGCCCGGCGCTCCAGTTCCTCGAGCAGCGCGCGGCCGAGCCCCGTGCCCCGGGTCGACGGCCGCACGTAGAGGTGCTTGACCTCGGCGCGGCCCGGTCCGATCATCCGGATCCCGCCGCAGCCGACCGCGTCGCCGTCGACGACGGCGACGACGAAGACGCCGGCCGGTTCGGTGAAGACCGCCGGGTCGGGGTGCACGATCCGGTAGCCCGACATCCCGTGCTCGCGCATCGCGAAGTACTCGTCGAGCAGCTCGGCGGCGTCGGGGTCGGTCGTCGGGGTGGGCACGAACTGCAGCACGACCCAACCCTAAGCTGGACGACATGGCAACCTCCGTCGCGATCGTCGGCTCGTCGGGCCGGATGGGCGGCCTCATCGATCGGATGCTGTCGGCGAGCGACGACTTCGACGTGCACGCCCGGATCGGCCGGAACGACTCGCTCGACCAGCTGGATGGGGCCGACGTCGTCATCGACGTGAGCGTGCCCGCCGTCTCGCCCGGCGTCGTGGAGGCGGCGCTCGACCTCGGTCTGCCGATCGTCGTCGGCACCTCCGGGTGGACGAGCGACAGGATCGCCCCGGTCGCGGCCCGGATCGCGGCCGATCCCGCGCTGACCGCGCTCGTCATCCCGAACTTCTCGCTCGGCTCGGCGCTCGCGACGCGCTTCGCCGAACTCGCGGCACCGTACTTCGAGTCGATCGAGATCGTCGAAGCGCATCACGCCGGCAAGACCGACTCGCCGTCGGGCACGGCGATCCGCACCGCCGAGCTGATCGCCGCCGCCCGAGCGGAGATCGGGCCGGTCGCGGCTCCGCACGCCGACCAGCGCGCCCGCGGCCAGCAGGTCGCGAGCGTGCCGGTGCACTCGATGCGGATGTCGGGGGTCAGTGCCCGGCAGGAGGTCGTGCTCGGCGGTGCGGGGGAGACCGTGCGGATCGTGCACGAGACGCTGTCCGACGAGTCGTACGAGCCCGGCATCCTGCTCGCGCTCCGCGCGGCGACCTCGACGACGGGTCTCGTCGTCGGGCTCGGCGCCCTGCTCGGGCTCTGACCCGGGGGAGCTGCACCGTGCGCACCAAGATCGCCGTCGGCCTCACGGCCGCGCTGCTCGTGATCTACCTGGTCTTCGCGATCCGCTACGGCCTGTTGCTGATCTCGATCGGCCAGCCGGTCGCGACCGGGATGGGCATCGCGCTGTTCGTGCTGCCGCTGATCGCGATCTGGGCGCTCGTCGTCGAACTGAGGTTCGCGATCCGCGCCGAACGTCTCGGCGTGCGGCTCGAGGCGGAGGGCGGTCTCCCCGCGGAGGAGCTGCCGCTGCGCCCGAGCGGGCGGATCGACCCGGCCGCGGCCGCCGAGCTGTTCCCGGTCTACCAGGCCGCGGCCGAGGCGGCGCCCGAGGACTGGCGCACCTGGTTCCGGCTCGGGCTCGCCTACGACGCGGCGGGCGACCGCCGTCGGGCGCGCTGGGCGACGCGGCAGGCGATCAAGCTCAGCTGACGGCGGCCTTCACGGCGTCGGTGATCGTCGGATGCCGCCACTCGAAGCCGTCGGCGGCGAGCCGGACGGGCTGCAACTGCACGTCGTCGAGCAGCAGGTGCTGACCGGCTTCCCCGAGCCCCAGTTTGATCGCCCACGCCGGGGCCGGGAGCCACCGCGGGCGGTGCAGCACCTCGGCGAAGGCGCGGGTCACGTCGTCGGCGGTCGCCGGCGTGCGTCCGGCGAGGACGACCGGGCCTGAGATCTCCGAGGTCAGCAGATGGATGATCGCGCGCACCTCGTCGTCGAGCGAGATCCACGGCCAGAACTGCCGCCCCGACCCGAACCGCGAGCCGAGGAAGAACTGCGTGAGCAGGCGCACGGGGGCCATGCCGCCCGACTTCGCGACGACGACGCTCGTGCGCAGGGTGACGACGCGGGTCGCCGCCGGGGCGAGGGCCGCCGCCTGCTCCCAGGCGAGCACGAGGTCGGCGAGGAAGCCGTCGCCCTTCGGCGAGTCGTCGTCGAGCCGCACCCGGGGGCGGTCGCCGTAGAAGCCGATCGCCGATCCGCTGAGGAACGTCGCCGGGGGCGTCGTCATCCCGGCCATCGTCTCGGCGAGCAGCCGCGTCGGGTTGATGCGCGACGACAGGAGTTCGCGCTGGTAGCCGTTCGTCCACGGGATGCGCGCGATCGACGCCCCGGAGAGGTTGATGACGGCATCCGCCCCCTCGAGGGCGCGCGGGTCGAGCTCGCCGGCATCCGGATCCCAGTGGATCTCGCCGGTCGCCCGGGGCTCGCGGCGCACGAGCACGTCGACGTCGTGTCCGGCCTTCCGGAGTGCGGCGACCAGGGGGACGCCGATCAGCCCGGACGCGCCGGAGACGACGATGCGCGACATCGGCTACGCCAGGCTCGCCTCGAGGGTGATCGTCGTGCCCGCGAGGGCCTTCGACACCGGGCAGTTCGCCTTCGCGTCCTCCGCGAGCTTCTGGAAGTCCTCCGGCGACAGGCCGGGCACCTTCGCGCTCACCAGGAGGTGGATGCCGGTGATGCCCTCGCCGGGCTGGAAGGTGACGGCCGCGGTCACCTGGAGGCTCTCGGGCGCGAGGCCCTGACCTTCGAGGGCGTGCGAGAACGCCATCGAGTAGCACGCCGAGTGGGCGGCGCCGAGCAGCTCCTCGGGGTTCGTGCGGCCGGCTTCACCCTCGGCGCGGGCCTGCCAGGTGACGGGGAACTCGCCCGCGTCGGAGGAGTCGAGACTCGTCGTCCCGGACCCGGTGGAGAGGTTGCCGAACCAGAGCGTCGTCGCTTCAGAAGTGAGTGCCATGGGCCGAGCCTACGGTCCGAGGCTGGGCAGCGCCTAGGCGGTTGCGGCGCCCTTGCGGCCGACGATGCCGACGCGGGCCAGGACCAGGTAGATCTGGCAGCCGAGGCAGTAGGCGAACACCGAGTTGAGGAACGCGGCCACGAAGGCTGCGGCGCCCGCGACGACGAGCGCGATCGAGCCGAACGGGATGAACAGCACGATGCCCACGATCGTGACGAAGAATCCGACGCCCTGGGCGAAGGTCGGCGGGATCGGATCCTCGAACTCCGTGGGGGGCTTCAGCCGCGGGCGGATCAGTTTGCGGAAGATCAGGCCGTAGGGATGCCGCTGCACTCCGGCGATGGCGCTCCAGAGGAAGATCGCGGCGTTGTAGATCGCGAGCACGAGTGCGGCGATCGCGAAGCCCGGGCTGTCGAGGCCGAGGAGCGCGAGCGCGATCACGACGAGGAACTTGATCGCGACGATGCCCGCGACGAAGCGCGGGCCGCGCGGGTCGATCCCGGTCGCGGTCTTCGCGGTCGACGCGGAAGCGGTCATGCGGCGAGCACCTTCTCGAGTTCGGCGACCACGACATCCCGGCGCACCGCGCCGCCGATGCGCGCACGCACCGCGCCGTCGGCGTCGAGGATGAGGGTGGTCGGGGTCTGCAGCACCCGGTAGCGGCTCGCGAGGTCGGGGCGACGGGTCACGTCGAGGTCGACGTGGGCGACGTCCTCCGTGCGCGCGGCGAGGTCGTCGAGCACGCGCGCCGTCGACTTGCACGGCGCGCACACCTCGGTCGAGAACTGGAGGAGCGTCGCGCGCTCCCCGAGGGAGACGCCCTCGATGCTCACGATCCGGCTGTCCGACACCGTCCGGGCGCGGCCCTGGGTGGCCCGGTGCAGGACGCCGAGCAGCGTCGCGGCGAGCACGAGGCCCGCGAGCACGATCGCGACGGTTCCGGCATCCATACCTCCGAAGGTAATGAGCACGTGCTCGCGCGTCATCCGGCCCTGTCATACGCCGTCACACGCCGCGGGCCGTTATCGTGAGGCCGTGCCTGAGGACGAGCCCCGCGAGATCCAGTTCCGTTCCGACATGACCGTGGAGCTGGTGCGTTCGAGCGCGCACGACTCCGACGTCGTGTTCGCCGCCCGCGTGTCGACGATGGGGGAGCAGACCCTGGAGGAGGCCGCCTCCGGCGCGGAGGCCGGGTCGAAGGACAAGGGCCTCATCAACTTCCTCATGCGGGACCGCCACGGTTCGCCGTTCGAGCACAACTCGATGACCTTCTACGTGCAGGCCCCGCTGTTCGTGTTCCGCGAGTTCATGCGGCACCGCATCGCCTCGTACAACGAGGAATCGGGACGCTACCGCGAGATGCGCCCCGTGTTCTACGTGCCGGGTCCGGAGCGCAACCTCGTGCAGGTCGGCAAGCCCGGCGCCTACGACTTCATCGCGGGCGACCCGTCGCTCACCGAGCTCGCCGTCGCGTCGGGCAAGGCCGTCGCCACCTTCGCGTACGAGGAGTACCAGAAGCAGCTGGATGCCGGCGTCGCCCGCGAGGTGGCCCGCACCGTGCTGCCGCTGTCGCTCTACTCGTCGATGTACGTGACGATGAACGCCCGGTCGCTCATGAACTTCCTGTCGCTGCGCACCAAGCGACCCGAGTCGCACTTCCCGTCGTTCCCGCAGCGCGAGATCGAGATGGTCGCCGAGCTGATGGAGGAGGCGTGGAAGCC
>CAZPJC010000060.1:8661-12333 GCA_964586645.1 uncultured Schumannella sp. | reverse complement strand
GCCTCGTGCAGCAGCCGCACCATGCCCTTGAACTCGCGCAGCACCGCCCCGGTGCCGCCGTTCTGCGCCGCCCGGGTCGCGTAGCCGGCGTGCGGCGTGAAGAAGTTGAGGGTGTTGTAGCCCCAGTAGTTGACCAGGCCCATCTTCTGCAGGCGCTGCTCGCTGACGCTCTGGTGCACGGGCAGCAGCTCGATCGTCGTGACGCCGAGATCGGTCAGGTACTCGATCGCGGCCGGGTGGGCGAGGCCGGCGTAGGTGCCGCGCAGCTCCTCGGGGATGCCGGGGTGCAGTTTCGTGAAGCCCTTCACATGGGCCTCGTAGACGACCGTGTGGTCGAGCGGCACCGCGGGCTTGCCCGTGCCGCCCCAGTCGAACGCGTCGTCCTGCACGTAGCCGCGCCACTCGCCGCCGCTCGTGCGGGCCAGGCCCCGCGCGTACGGGTCGAGCAGGTTCTTCGTCGGGTCGAACGCGTGCGTCGGCCCCTTCGGCCCGCGGGCCCGGAGCGCGTAGTAGGTGCCCGGGGTCAGCGCCGGGGTCACGGCGCTCCAGATCCCCGCCGAGTCCTGGGTGAGCGGGACGGTCGTGCTCGCGAACGACGGATCCTTGCCCTCGAAGACGCACAGGTCGACGCCGTGCGCGTTCGCGCTCCACACCCGGATCTCACCGCCGGCCGGAGTCATCCGCACGCCGAGGTCGCGGAGCGGATCGCTCGAGGGTGTTCCCCGGGTGGCGGCGGCGGGCATGCATTCCAGCGTATGGGTTTCTAAGGTGGCCACATGGCCATCCGGAGTTCGCTGAACTACTTCGACCACGCGGCGACATCGCCGATGCCGGTCGAGGTGCGGGAGGTCTATCTCGACGCCCTCGGCCTCGTCGGCAACCCGTCGTCGATCCACGGTCACGGGCAGGCGGCACGCGACCTCCTCGAGACCGCGCGGGAGGGCATCGCGGCGTCGCTCGGCGCCGACGCCGTCGAGGTCGTGCTCACCGGCGGCGGCACCGAGGCGGTCAACCTCGCGATCAAGGGCACCTTCTGGTCCCGCAATCGTGGGTCGAGTGCCCGCGACGCGGGCGTCTCGAGACCGCGCATCCTCACCACCCGCGCCGAGCACCACGCGACGCTCGACTCGGTCGCCTGGCTCGAGACGCACGAGGGCGCGGTCATCGACTGGATCGACGTGGATGCCGAGGGCCGCCTGTCGCTCTCGTCCCTCGAGCAGGCGCTCGCCGACCCCGACGACATCGCCCTCGTGACCGTCCTGTGGGCGAACAACGAGGTCGGCACCCTCCAGCCCGTCGACGAGATCGTGCGGCTCGCCCACGCGGCGGGCGTACCCGTGCACCTCGACGCGATCGCCGCCTACGGCTCGGTGCCGATCGACGTGCACGCGCTCGGCGTCGACCTGCTGTCGGTGTCGGCGCACAAGATCGGCGGACCGGTCGGCATCGGCGCGCTCGTCGTCTCGCGCACGGCGACCGTCGAGCCGCTGCTGCACGGCGGCGACCAGCAGCGCACCCGCTCCGGAACGCAGGATGCGGCCGGCGCCGCCGCCTTCGCCGCGGCCGCCGCGCTCATCCCGCCCTCGCACGCGTCGCTCGCCGCCCTGCGCGACCGGCTGCGCGACGGGCTCGCCGGGCTGCCCGGCGTGACGCTGCGCGGCGCGCACGACGACCGCCTGCCCGGCAACGTGCACGCGACCTTCGCCGGCGCCGACGGCGACGCCCTGCTCTACCTGCTCGACCGCGCCGGCTTCTCGGTGTCGACAGGCTCCGCGTGCCAGGCGGGAGTCGCCGAGGTGTCGCACGTGCTGCTCGCGATGGGGGTGCCGGCCGAGGAGGCCCGTGGCGCGCTGCGCTTCACCCTCGGGCCGGCGACGACGGCCGCCGAGATCGACGCCCTCCTCGCGGTGCTGCCGGGCGTGCTCGCCCAGGCGCGCGCGGCATCCTGAGGCGCGCGGCGCACGACCTATTCGCTGATCGGGTCGACCCAGTAGAGCAGCTGCTCGGTCGCGTGGGTCTCCTCGAGCTTCACGGCCCAGTCGGCGCTCTGGAAGTACCACTGCTCGACGCCGTCCGAGTCGACGGTGACCTTGAGGTCGTACCCCGCCGCCTCGAAGCCGTCGGCGAACGCCCGGGCCTCCTCGGTCGTCACCTCGCCGTAGAGGTACTCCCAGGCGCTGGACTCCTGCGTCGCGCTGATCAGCACGCCCGCCGGCGCGGGCAGGCTCTCGTCGAGGCCTTCGGGCCGCTCGACCTCGGCCGGGGCGCCGGCGTCGTCCCCCGCGGGAGAGTCGACCGCCGGGGCGTCCGAGCCGGTCGCCGTGTCGTCGCCGGTCGCGGGCACCGCGCAGCCGCTCAGGACGAGGAGGGCGGCGCCGGCGGCGACGAGCACGCCGGCGCGGACGGGAGCGAGAGGGGAGGACGTCATGGGCGGCTTCTTCCGGGAGAGGGGCGTGGACGTCTTCCAGAGTTCCGCAGCCGCGCGGCGCGGGGAATGAGTGGTTCCCACTCACGCGGCCGGGCGGACGCGCGGCGCGCCCGGTTAGCCTGGTGGGGTGAAGGTCCTGGCAGCGATGAGCGGCGGCGTCGACAGCGCCGTCGCGGCCGCGCGCGCCGTCGAGGCCGGGCACGAGGTCGTCGGCGTGCACCTCGCGCTCTCCCGGCAGCGCGGCACGCTGCGCACCGGATCGCGCGGCTGCTGCACGATCGAGGACTCGATGGATGCCCGCCGCGCCGCGAACCTGCTCGGCATCCCGTTCTACGTGTGGGACTTCAGCGAGCGCTTCGCCGAGGACGTCGTCGACGACTTCGTCGCCGAGTACGCGGCCGGCCGCACCCCGAACCCGTGCCTGCGCTGCAACGAGAAGATCAAGTTCGCGGCGCTCATGGAGAAGGCCCTCGCCCTCGGCTTCGACGCCGTCGCGACCGGCCACTACGCCTCGGTGATCACGGATGCCGACGGCAATCCCGAACTGCACCGCGCGGCGACCTGGGCGAAGGATCAGTCCTACGTGCTCGGCGTGCTGACCGCCGACCAGCTGCGGCACGCGATGTTCCCGCTCGGCGACACCCCGTCGAAGGACCTCGTGCGCGCCGAGGCCGCCGCGCGCGGACTCACGGTGGCGCAGAAGCCCGACTCGCACGACATCTGCTTCATCCCCGACGGCGACACCCGCGGCTGGCTGGCGTCGCGCGTCGACCTGGCGGAGGGGGCCATCCTCGACCGCTCGGGCGAGCGCGTCGGCACCCACCCGGGAGCGCTCGCGTTCACCGTCGGGCAGCGGAAGGGTCTCGACATCGGGTTCCCCGCCGCCGACGGCAAGCCGCGCTACGTGCTCGAGGTGCGCCCGAAGACCAACGAGGTCGTTGTCGGGCCGCGCGAGGCGCTCGCGATCGGGGAACTCGCCGGCTCGCGGATCTCCTGGGCCGGGATGCCGCCCGCCGACCCGGCGACGGCTTTCGACTGCGAGGTGCAGGTGCGCGCTCACGGCGACCCCGTGCCGGCGTCCGCCCGCGTGGCCGAGGGCGAGCTCGTGGTGACCCTGCGGGAGCCGCTCGACGGCGTCGCGCCGGGGCAGAGCGCCGTGATCTACGTCGGCACCCGGGTGCTCGGCCAGTGCACGATCGACCGCACCGTCTCGGCGGTCCCCGCGACCGTCTGAGCCCGCGACC
>CAZPJC010000060.1:0-8561 GCA_964586645.1 uncultured Schumannella sp. | reverse complement strand
CCCCCGGTCGTGTGGGCGGTGGTTCCTATGCTGGGCTCATGCCCCGCGGAGCCGCCTCTGAGCCGATCGACCAGGTGCCCGAGCGCACGAGCGCCGACCTCGCGGCCGCGAAGGCCGAGGCCGACGAGCTGATCCCGCGCATCCTCGAACTGCGCGAGGCGTACTACGAGCGCGACACCGTGCTCGTCGACGACGCCGAGTACGACGCCCTCATGCACCGCCTCGAAGAGCTCGAGCGGCTGCATCCCGAGTTGCAGAGCCAGGACAGCCCGACGCAGACCGTCGGCGGCACCCGGTCGACGCTGTTCGACGAGGTGCGGCACGCCGAGCCGATGCTGTCGCTCGACAACGTCTTCTCGCGCGACGAGTTCCTCGCCTGGGCGGCGAAGGTCGAGCGGGATGCCGGCCGCCGGGTCGACTACCTCTGCGAGCTCAAGATCGACGGGCTCGCCCTCAACCTCCGCTACGAGAACGGCGTGCTCGTCTCCGCCGCCACGCGCGGCACCGGGGTGACCGGCGAGGACGTCACCGAGAACGTCGCGCTGATCAGCTCGATCCCGAAGCGGCTGGCGGGGGAGGGGCATCCGCCGCTCGTCGAGGTGCGCGGCGAGGTGTTCTTCACGACCGCCGCGTTCGAGACCCTCAACGCCGCCCAGGTCGCCGCGGGCGACCGCATCTTCGCGAACCCGCGCAACGCGGCATCCGGGTCGCTCCGTCAGAAGGCGGAGGGCAAGAGCGGCGAGGCCCTCGCCCGCATGCGCGCCCGCATCGGGCACCTCTCGATGCTCGTGCACGGCATCGGCGCCTGGCCCGACCCGCCCGTCGCGTCCCAGTCCGAGGTCTACGGGCTGCTGAAGTCGTGGGGGCTGCCGACGTCGACCCGCTACGAGGTGCGTCCCGATGCCGAGGGCGCCGCCGACTTCATCGAGTACTACGGCGAGAACCGGCACTCGGTCGAGCACGAGATCGACGGCGTCGTCGTGAAGGTCGACGAGCTCGCCCTGCACGACGAGCTCGGGGCCACCTCGCGAGCGCCGCGCTGGGCGATCGCCTACAAGTACCCGCCGGAGCAGGTGAACACGAAGCTGCTCGACATCGTCGTCTCGATCGGGCGCACCGGCCGGGCGACGCCGTTCGCGGTGATGGAGAAGGTGCGCGTCTCGGGCTCCGAGGTGCGCCAGGCGACGCTGCACAACCAGGACGTCGTGAAGCTCAAGGGCGTGCTCATCGGCGACACCGTCGTGCTCCGCAAGGCGGGCGATGTGATCCCCGAAGTGCTCGGCCCGGTCGTCGAGCTGCGCGACGGCTCCGAGCGCGAGTTCGTGATGCCCGCGAACTGCCCGGTGTGCGGAACCCCGCTCGCCCCGGCGAAGGAGGGCGATGTCGACCTGCGCTGCCCGAATGCGCGGTCCTGCCCGGCGCAGGTGCGGGGCCGGGTCGAGCACATCGGCTCCCGCGGCGCCCTCGACATCGAGGGCCTCGGCGAGATCGGCGCCGTCGCCCTGACGCAGCCCGACATCCCGTCGCCCCCGCCGCTCGTCACCGAGGCGGGCCTGTTCGCGCTCACGATGGACGACCTTCTGCCGATCGAGGTGCGCGTGCGCGATGCCGAGACCGGCATCGTCAAGCTGGATGCCGAGGGCCGCCCCGATCTGCGCGCCCCGTTCCGGCGCATCGTCACACCGGCCCGCAAGGACCAGCCCGCGGTGACCGGGCCGTCGGCGGTGGCCGAGAAGCTGCTCGCCGAACTCGAACTCGCGAAGTCGAAAGACCTGTGGCGGTTCCTCGTGGCGCTGTCGATCCGGCACGTCGGACCGGTCGCGGCGCGGGCGCTCGCGGCGTACTTCGGGTCGCTCGACGCGATCCGCGCCGCGAGCCGCGAGGAGCTCGCCGCGGTCGAAGGAGTCGGCGGCATCATCGCCGACGCGGTGCTCGAATGGTTCGAGGTCGACTGGCACGTCGAGATCGTCGACGCCTGGCGGGCCGCCGGGGTGCCCTGGGCGACTCCCGGTCACCCGGGTCCGGGTCGGGCGGGGGAGGCCGGCGGTGTTCTCGCCGGGCTCACCGTCGTCGCGACCGGCTCGCTCGAGGGCTACTCGCGCGAGGAGGCGCAGGAGGCGATCCTGCGCGCCGGAGGCAAGGCGGCATCCAGCGTCTCGAAGAAGACCGACTTCGTCGCGGCCGGCCCGGGCGCGGGCTCGAAGCTCGGCAAGGCCGAGGAGCTCGGGGTGCGCATCATCGACGCGGCGCAGTTCAAGCTGCTCGTCGAGCAGGGTCCGGCGGCACTTCCCCCGGCGGAGTGACGGCGCCGGTCCCATGACCGCGGTCCGACCGGGTCGCGCGCGGCCCGGCGGGGGTCCCGCGGCGCGATGCCCGGGCCCGACGGACTCCGTCGTGCGACGGCGCGGAATCCGCGCGCGCTGGTGCCGGGGCGGGCCCGGTCTCGCCAGGTGCCGACGTCGTCGGGGTACAGGCGGGAAATACCGGCCGGAAGATCCGCGTCGGTTTTCGCGTCATAGTCGGCACGTCTCGCCGTCTCTTGGATCAGACACCCTTGCGGATGCGGGTCCGCGCGGCGTCGACCTGGCGGCGCGCCGGGGCGTGGTTTCCTGATCCTCCACCCCCGACGCGCCGCCACCTCTTCTCGAGACGCGCCGCCACGTCTTCTCGAACCGGCCCGTCGAGGCGCCCGGGCGGCCGTCATGCCCGCGGGTGAACGTTTCGGGGTACAGCGCCGGCGCCGACTCGGGCGAGACGCCGGGTGCGGAATCCGTCGTCGGCGCGCCTGCCGGCAGGCGTGCGGTGGCCCTCGAACGGGTGTGATCGTCCCCCGATGTCCCCAGATCGGGGGACAAAACCGGGATTTCTGGGTGTTTTCCGCACGAGGGCCGAAACCGCCCCCCAAACGGGTGTGACGCTGACCCTAGAATGCGGGGTAGTGCGGTGATCCCTCGTCTTCCCGCGGAGGGTGCGCCGTGCGCTGGGCGATGGGACGAAACCGACGTGCTGGACGTCAGGGCAATTCTCCGTACCCCGGTGATGGCCGCGGTCGTCGCCGGGGTTCTCGGCGTGTCGCTCGTCGTGTTCCCGATCGTCCAGCCCGCCCCCGCGGCCGCCACCCCAGCCGGCGTTCCGCAGCCCTTCGTCGGGCCCGATCCGGTCGGCGGCGGTTCGTCGCTCGACACGATCGCGCGCCTCGACGGCGTCGCCCTGCTCGACCAGCTCGTGCGCCTCTCGTCCAGCGAGCGCACCGAATTCGTCGACCTGCACCCCGAAGCGCTCGGGGAGCTGACAGCCACGCCACCTGCCGCCGCCGCCGTCACCACCTGGTGGTCGCGCACCTCGCCCCTCGCCCGGGCGGCGCTCTCGAAAGACCTCCCCGGCGTGGTCGGCAACCTCGAAGGCGTGCCCTACGCGGTGCGCGACCTCGCCAACCGCGCCTTCCTCACCCAGACCGTCTTCGGCATCCGCGCCCAGCTGGATGCCGGGGTCGGCCGGGCGATGGAAGACGAGCTGCAGATCCGACTGAAGATGCTCGGCGCGGTGGAGACGTCGCTGCTCACCGGGGCCTCGGGCGAGAAGCGCTACCTCGTCGCGCTCGACGTCGCCGGCCAGGGGCGGGCCGTGATCAGCGTCGGCGACCTGACGGATGCCGACTACGTCAGCTTCTTCATCCCGGGAATGTATGTCGGAGTTGCCGACCAGCTCGTCGACTGGACGTCGTGGGCCGACAACTCGCTCCGCGAGCAGGAGGCCTGGCTCGACCGGCTCGGCACGCCCGGCGAGGTCGCGACGGTCGCCTGGATCGGGTATCACACGCCCACCGTCGTCAACATCGCCGGGATGGATCTCGCCTACCAGGGGCGGGATGCCCTCACCGGGTCGCTGCAGGGCCTCCACGCGATCCGTGACACCGGTGCCGGGATCGTCGCCCAGGGCGCGCGCGGCTCGTCCGTCGCAGCCGGGGGATCGGGCCCGTACGTGTCGATCGTCGCGCACTCCTACGGCTCGACCGCGGCGATGCTCGCGCTGCAGGAGAACGACGTGAGCGTCGACGCCCTCGTCGTCGTCGGCTCGCCGGGCAGCCCGGCGACGAACGTCGACGACCTCAAGGTCGCCGGCGGCAACGTCTGGGTGGCGGCCGCGGACTCCGACCCGGTGCCGCGCAGCGGCGTCTTCGGCAGCCAGCCGCTCGATCCGGAGTTCGGCGCGCACCGGTTCTCGGTCAAGGCGATGACCGACCCGATCACGGGTGACGAGCTCGCCGACATCGACGGGCACGTCTACTACTTCTGGCCCGGCACGACGGCGGTGCGCAACACGGCGCTCATCGCGATCGGCCACGGCGACCTCGCGTCGACCGACGACGCGCCCGCGAAGGCCACCGCGCGCTGAGCGGGGCCGACCCCGTGGAGCCGCCCCGGCTCGGGGGCCGCTCCACCTTCCGTAGACTTCCGGGGTGTCTGAAATCACCCCCGACGTCGTGTCGCACCTGGCGAATCTCGCCCGGATCGCGCTCACCGAAGACGAGATCACGAAGCTGACCGGCGAACTGGGCCAGATCGTCGACTCGGTCGCGAAGGTGTCGGCGGTCGCGACGCCCGACGTCCCCGCGACGAGCCACCCGATCCCGCTCGGGATGGTGACCCGCGACGACGTCGTCGGGCAGACCCTCACGACCGAGCAGGCGCTGTCGGGCGCCCCGGAGAGCGAACTCGGACAGTTCAAGGTGTCGAGCATCCTGGGGGAGGAGCAGTGAGCGCCGACCTCACCACCCTCTCCGCGGCGGACCTCGCCGAGAAGCTCGCCGCGGGCGACGTCTCGAGCGTGGAGGTCACCCAGGCGCACCTCGACCGCATCGCGGCGGTGGATGGTGACATCCACGCGTTCCTCCACGTGAACGCCGAGGCGCTGGATGCCGCCCGCGCCGTCGACGCGCAGCGTGCGGCCGGCGCGCAGCTGTCTCCGCTCGCGGGCGTGCCGGTCGCCATCAAGGACGTGCTCTGCACCCTCGGCATGCCGTCGACGGCGGGGTCGAAGATCCTCGAGGGCTGGATCCCGCCCTACGACGCCACCGTCGTCGCGAAGATGCGGGCCGCCGGGTTGGTGCCGCTCGGCAAGACCAACATGGACGAGTTCGCGATGGGCTCCTCGACCGAGCACTCCGCCTTCGGCAACACCCACAACCCGTGGGACCTCACGCGCATCCCCGGCGGCTCCGGCGGCGGGTCGGCGGCGGCGGTCGCGGCCTTCGAGGCGCCCCTCGCTCTGGGTTCCGACACCGGCGGCTCGATCCGGCAGCCTGCCGCGGTCACCGGCTCGGTCGGCATGAAGCCCACGTACGGCGGCGTCTCCCGGTACGGCGCGATCGCGCTCGCCTCGTCGCTCGACCAGGTCGGCCCGGTCACCCGGTCGGTGCTGGATGCCGGCCTGCTGCACGACGTCATCGGCGGGCACGACCCGCGGGACTCGACCTCGATCCCGGACGCCTGGCCGTCGTTCGCCGACGCCGCCCGGGCGGGGCTCCGCGGCGAGGGGCTGAAGGGCCTGCGGGTCGGCGTCGTGACGGAACTCTCCCAGGAGGATCAGGGCTTCCAGCCCGGCGTGCTGCAGCGCTTCCGCGAGGCTCTGGCTCTGCTCGAGCAGCAGGGCGCCGAGATCGTCGAGGTGTCGGCCCCGAGTTTCGAGTACGCGATCGCCGCGTACTACCTGATCCTGCCGGCGGAGGCGTCGAGCAACCTCGCCAAGTTCGACTCCGTGCGGTTCGGCCTGCGGGTCGCCGTCCCCGGCGGAACCGTCGAGGATGTCATGGCCGCGTCGCGCGAGCAGGGTTTCGGCGACGAGGTGAAGCGCCGCATCATCCTCGGCACGTATGCGCTGTCGGCGGGCTACTACGACGCGTACTACGGGTCGGCGCAGAAGGTGCGCACCCTCATCCAGCGCGACTTCTCGGCGGCGTTCGAGAAGGCGGACGTGCTGGCCACCCCGTCGGCGCCGACGACGGCGTTCCCGCTCGGCTCGAAGGTCGACGACCCGCTCGCGATGTACCTCAACGACCTGACGACGATCCCGGCGAACCTCGCCGGTGTTCCGGGCATCTCGATCCCCGCGGGACTCGCCCCCGAGGACGGGCTGCCGGTCGGCATCCAGTTCATGGCGCCGGTGCGCGAGGATGCCCGGCTCTACACGGTCGGGGCCGCCCTCGAGTCCCTGCTCGAGCAGCAGTGGGGCGGCCCGCTGCTGGCGCAGGCCCCGGCGCTCGCCTAGGTCACTATCGCTGGTCGAGTAGCGCCGCAAGGCGCGTGTCGAGACCTCCGCGCCGTGCGACGCTGAGGCGATGAACATCCGAACGGTCTCTCGCGTTGTGCTCGGCTCCGCCCTGGTGTTCGCCGGCATCACCCACCTCACGGTGGCTCGCGAGGAGTTCCAGGCGCAGGTGCCGCCGCAGCTGCCGCTCGACCCCGATACGACCGTGGTGCTCTCGGGCATCGCGGAGATCTCGCTCGGGTCGGCGCTCGTGCTGGCTCCGAATCCGCTGCGCCGGCTGGTCGGTGTCGCCGGGGCGGCGTTCTTCACCGCGATCTTCCCGGGCAACCTGGCGCAGTGGTACTACCGGCGCGACGGTTTCGGCCTCGACACGGACAGGAAGCGCTTCGCACGGCTCTTCTTCCAGCCGGTGCTGGTCGCGGCGGCGATCTGGTCGACGCGCCGCTAGCCCGCCCGCCCGTCCGCCGGACGACGGGTCGGCTCCGGGCGCGCTCAGTCGACGGCGACGACCGTGCCCCCGGTGATCCGCACGAGTTCGCCGAAGGTGAGGGGGAACACGGCGTGCGAGTGCCCGGCTGCCGCCCAGATCTCGTCGAACGTGTCGAGCACGGGGTCGACGACGGTGCGCAGCGGCGCCGGATGCCCGACCGGGGCGACGCCGCCGATCGCCTGCCCGGTCGCCGCGCGGACGATCTCGGGCGTCGCCCTCTCGATCACGCCGACGCCGATCCTCCCCGCGAGGGCCACGGTGTCGACGCGGTGGCCGCCCGAGGTCATGACGAGCAGCGGGATGCCGTCGGCGACGAACACGAGCGAGTTGGCGATGGCGCCGACCTCGACTCCGAGCGCGGCGGCGGCTTCGGCGGCCGTGCGCGCCCCGTCGGGGATGTGCGTGATGCGCTCGGCCCCCGGCACGCCGAACGAGGTCAGCGCGGCGCGCACGTTCTCGACACTGCGGGGAAGGTTCTCACTCATGTTCCGACGTTATCCGGTGGGTCGAACTCCCACCGGTCGTCCACTCGGCGGATGCCCCAGCCGTGGTCGTGGACGAGCAGGTGATGGTGTCGACAGAGGATGATCCCGTTGTCGAGGCTGGTGCCGCCGCCGGCTTCCCAGGGTCGGAGGTGGTGGGCTTCGGTCCAGGAGGGTGGCCGGTCGCACCGGGGGAAGGCGCATCCGCGATCCCGGGCGGCGAGGGCGATGCGCTGTCGCGGGGTGAAGAGCCGCTGGGTGCGTCCGACGTCGACGACCCGATTATCAGGGCCGAAGAGCACGGGCACGAGGCCGGTTTCGCAGATGTGCCGCTCGACGGTGCTGATCGGCAGGGCGGCGGTCTGCCCGTCGATCCTCCCGCGACCGGCCCGGCGATCGAGGTCGGCGAGGTCGACGTGCACGACGACCTCGGGGCGGCGACGAGGCAGCACACGATTCGGGTCGGTCGCCGCTCCGACGCGGATGAGGTCGACGACGGCATCCACGGCGATCTGCTCGATCGTGCGGGGATCGTCGACCAGCCGGTCCGCGCGCTGGCGTTCGTCGGCGTCGACGAACCGCGGACCGCCCCGGCGGGGTGAGGTAGCGCCGTCGTAGGCGGCGGTGACGATCGCGGCGGACTCCGGGTCGAGCAGCCCGGCGATGCGCGTCATCCCATCGGGCAGCGGCGTGAGGTGGAGGTACCGCTTGTCGCGCAGTCGTGCGGCGCGATCGGCGATGCCCGCTTCGTCGAGGTCATCCCGCGCCGAGCGGGCGTGGATCGCCAGCTGCTCGACCGTCACCGTCGCGGCCAGGGCGACGAGCGACACGGCGGCGCGGGCGAGAGCCTCGGCCGGCACCCCCTCGCAGGGGCGGCCGAGCCCCGTGCGGATGACATCCGCCGCCGCCACCGACAAGGATCCCGCCCGCACCGCCGCGCCCACGGCGGACAGCCACGACGGCAGATCGGGCGCCGAGTCGACGGTCGGGGTCGCGGTGATCTCCCCGACCCGGATCAGCTCCCCGGCCTCCTTCTTCGTCACCCCGGTGAGGTGCTGCAGCAGCCGCTCGGGGGTGCGCGCCCCCGTGCGCTGCGCGAGACCCGAATGCCCGAGCGCGGGGTCGGACCGGCGCTTCAGTTCGGCCGCCGCGATCGAGGCCACGGCATCCGCTCGTCGCCGGATCTCGGCGGCCAGGCGCGAGACATCCATCAGCTCGTCGTCGGCCAGTGAGACGACCGACGGCGGGACGAACGCGACCGACACGTCCGCCAGAGCGGCGAGCGACGCGGTCGAGAAGGTCATACCGACAAGTCAACCGAC
>CAZPJC010000059.1:0-12583 GCA_964586645.1 uncultured Schumannella sp. | reverse complement strand
CGCGCTCGACGGCGTTGAATAGGGGGATGCCCGTCACCTCCGACACCCTCGTCGACTACCCCTCCGGAGCCACCTCGTCGCGCGGCACCGTGCTCGGGACCGTGGCTCTCGACGCCGGGCTCGGCGTCGTGCTCGACCGCACCGCGTTCCACCCGGTCGACGCCGGCTGGCCCGACCAGCCCGCCGATCGCGGCACTCTCGCGGGGCATCCCGTGATCGACGCCGTGGTCGGGGCGACCGAGGGCGGCGAGATCGTCGTCGGACGCGACATCCCGGTGCGCACGGGCGCCGAGGGCTGGTCGTTCGTGGTCGTGCACGTGCTGGCCGCCGATGCCGACGTGACGCCCGGCGACGAAGTCGAGGTGACCGTCGACGAGGGTTACCGGCGGGGGTTGAGTGCGGGGCACACGGCGTGCCATCTCGCGTCCCTCGCGCTCGACGCCGCGCTGGCCGAGGCCTGGACGAAACCGATCGGCGGCGATGCCCTCGGCCACCCCGACTTCGAGTCGAACGCGTGCGAGTCGTCGCGCATCCACGAGTACGGCAGCGTCGACGTCTACCGCGTCGGCAAGTCGCTGCGCAGGAAGGGCTTCGACGTCACGGCGCTCGACGACCTCGACGCGCTCGCGGCCCGCGCGAACGCGCGGCTCGCCGACTGGGTCGCGTCGGGCGCCGGCATCCGCATCGATCGCGACGGCGACGGGCTCGCCGACCGCCGCCGCTGGGTGTGCGAGCTGCCCGGGGGCGACGCGGTCATCCCGTGCGGCGGCACGCACCTGACCTCCCTCGGTGAGCTCGCGAGCGTGACGGTGGGCTTCGAGCGCGCCGACGTGGACGGCGGCGTCGCGCTCACCATGCGCACGACAGCGTCCTGACGCAGACTGAGGTCATGACCGCGACCAACGTGTACCAGCCCGGCGTCTGCAACATCGGCCCCGCCGAGATCCGGCAGCGGCGGATGTCGGGCTACCTGGGCCTCGCCGTCGCGGTCGTGTTCCTCGTGCTCGCGTTCGCGCTCGGCTGGCCCGCGTGGGTGCGGCTGCTCGTCGCCCTTCCCGTGGCGCTGGCCGCGACCGGATTCCTCCAGGCGGCCTTCCACTTCTGCGTGAAGTTCGGGACGCAGGGGCTCTTCAACTTCGGCGAGCTCGGCGCCCAGGAGGCGGTGCACGAGGCCGAGTACCGCCGCAAGGACCAGCGCAAGGCGCTGCTGATCGTGGGTCTCACCGCGCTGATCGCCGCGGCCGTCGCGATCGCGGCGTTCGTCATCCCGCTGCCCTGACGGCCATACTCGTCTCGTGAGCTTCTCCGACGCGATCCGGACGGTCATCTCGAAGTACGCGGAATTCGGCGGCCGCGCGACGCGGCCCGAATTGTGGTGGTGGATCCTGTTCATCGCTCTCGTCGCGGCGGCGCTCAACGTGTTCTCGGTGATCCCGGTCGGCGACGGCTCGTCGCTCGGCGCCATCCTCAGCGGGCTGTGGTCGGTCGCGACGATCGTGCCGACTCTCGCCGTCGGGGTGCGGCGGCTGCGGGATGCCGACTACTCCTGGCAGAACATCTTCTGGCTCCTCGTGCCGATCGCCGGCCTGATCGTGCTGGCGATCTACTGGGCCAAGCCGTCGACCAGCGCCGAGATCTCGGCGTAGGCGGCTTCGAGCCGAGCGAGCGGCGTGCGGAACGCGAGTCCGCTCACGCTGATCGCCCCCGTCGGCGCGGGCGACCCGTCGAGGTGCACCGGGACCGCGAAGCAGTTGACGCCGAGTTCGTTCTCCTGATCGTCGACCCCGTAGCCGCGCTCGCGGGTGCGTTCCAGCTCCGCGGCGAGGCCCGCGGCGGTCGTGATCGTGTGCGGCGTCCGCGCCTCGATCGTCGCCCCGTCGAGCCAGGCGACGACATCCGCCTCGGTCGTCAGCAGGCCGGACAGCAGCACCTTGCCGACCGCCGTCGTCGCCGCGGGGTTCCGGCCGCCGACCATCGAGGTGAGTCGCACCGCGCCCGCGGCGGGATCGACCTTCGCGCGGTAGACGATGTCGTGGCCGTCGAGCACCCCGTAGTGCGCGGTCTCCCCGAAGCGCTCGGCCAGCTCGCGCAGCACGGGCTCGATCCGTTCGGTCTCGGGTCGGGCGGCGTGGTGACGGAAGGCGAGGCGCACGAATTCGTCGCCGAGGACGTAGCGTCCGCGGCCGGACTGGTCGGCGAGCCCGGAGCGCACGAGCGAGCCGAGGGCGCGGTGGATCGTCGACTTGGATCCGCCCATCGCCGCCGCGAGCTCCTCGAGCGTCGCGCCGTCGGGATGCCCGGCGAGCTCGACCAGCAGCGCGAGCACCCGGTCGGCGCCCACGAGCCTCTCGTCGTCGACCATGATCACCGCCGCGGATCCACGTGCACCTTGGGCCCCGGCCCGGCGTCCGGTCCGCGCTCGCCGTCCAGCCGCGAGGGCACGTCGTCGAGCGAGATGACCTCGCTCACGAGGGCGTCCGGCACGACCGCGCCGCTCGCGAACCCCTCGATCGCGCCGGCCAGCCCCGGGGAGGCGGAGAGGATGCCGACCGCCGTGACGTCCTTCAGCGCGATGTCGCGGCTGTCGACCCGGCTCGGCGTCGAGGAGATCCCGATGAACACGACACGACCGGCGGGCTTGACGAGCCGCACGGCGAGGGCGGGGGAGTCGTCGACGCTCGTGGCGTCGATGACCGCGTCGAACCGGCCGCCGTCGCCCGAGGCGACCTCGTCGATGGTCAGGACGTCCGGGATGCCGAGCTCCTGCGCGAGCTCGAGCGACCCGGGTCGCACGCCCGCGAGGTGCACCTCCGCCCCCTCCGCGAGGGCGAACTGCGCGGCGAGCAGCCCGATCGTCCCCGAGCCGAGCACGAGCACCGACCTCCCGGGCTCCAGGGCCGCGGCCCGCACCGCGCGCAGCGAGTTGCCGCCGGGTTCGACCAGGGCGGCCGCCGTGACCGACACGTTCTCGGGGATCGGGTACGCGAACCGGGTCGGCACGAGCATCTGCTCGGCGAGCGCCCCCGGCCAGCCGTCGGTGATCCCGATCTCGTGCCGGTTCGGGCAGACGTGGTGGACGCCGCGGCGGCAGTAGTCGCACCGGCCGCAGCCGAGCATCGTGTCGCCGGTGACCCGCGTGCCGATCCAGCCGTCGTCGTCGCGCGATCCGGCGGCGAGGACGCGTCCGGTCCATTCGTGCCCGAGCCGGATCGGGAAGTGCGTCAGTCCCGAGTCGAGGTACGCCATCTCGCCGAGGTACAGCTCGACGTCGGTGCCGCAGATGCCGACGCGCTCGACCTCGACGAGAAGCTCGCCGGGCCCGGCGACGGGAGCGTCGACCTCCTGCACCGACGCCTCGCGCGGGCCGGTGACGACGAGGGCGCGCATCAGACCTCCGGGTGGGCGATCACGCGCTGCGTCTGGGTGCCGAGACGGGTTCCGCCGAGCGTCACCGTCTCTCCGCCGGTGAGCCAGCGCTGCGGCGTCATCCCCATGCCGACGCCCGGCGGCGTGCCGGTGTTGATGAGGTCACCGGGCTCGAGCGCCATGAACTGGCTCACGTAGTGCACGATGAACGCCGGGCTGAAGATCATCGTCGACGTCGAGCCGTCTTGCACGCGCTCGCCGTCGATCTCGAGCCACAGGCCCAGGTCGAGCACGTCGCCGATCTCGTCCGGCGTGACGAGGTAGGGCCCCGCCGGGTTGAACGTGGGGGCGGACTTGCCCTTCACCCACTGGCCGCCCCGCTCCATCTGGAACGCCCGCTCGCTCACGTCGTTCACGAGCACGTAGCCGGCGATGGCCGCCTCGGCCTCGGTCTCGTCGGCGAGGTACGACGCCCGGGATCCGATGACGATCCCGAGCTCGACCTCCCAGTCGGTCTTGGTCGCGCCTCTCGGCACGAGCACGTCGTCGTCGGGACCGATGAGGGTGTTCGGCGCCTTGTTGAACAGGATCGGCTCGTCGGGCACCGCCTGACCGGTCTCGGCGGCGTGGTCGCGGTAGTTGAGGCCGATGCAGAGGATCTGATGCGGCCGCGCGATCGGCGCCCCGAAGCGGCGGCCGGCGATGGGCTCGGCGCGATCGGCGCGCTCGGCGACGATCGCCGGCAGCCCCGCGATCGCGCCGGAGGCGAAGAACCTCTCGTCGAAGTCGTCGACGACGTCGCTCAGGTCGACGAAGCGGTCGTCGTCGAGGACGACGCCGGGCTTCTCGGATCCGGCGGCGCCGAGGCGGGCGAGTCTCATGGGGTCTCCGTGCGGGTCGATCCGGTCCAGCGGTGGGGTGCGACGCCGGCGACGCCGACGTCGGCGAGGAACAGCGCGCCGTCGGCGGGGACCCGCTCCTCGGGGGTCAGGTGCTCGATCGCCGAGGTGATCACGAGGCGCTCGCCGACGAAGCCGACGCAGGTGGGCTGCTGCGCGTCGACGTGCACCCGGGCGAGTTCGCGACCGTCGGGCGCGTACCTCACGACGCAGCCGCCCGAGAACTGGGCGACCCACAGCATCCCCTCGGCGTCGACGCGCATGCCGTCCGGGTAGCCCGGGAACTCAGCCGGGATCGCCGCCCACGGCTCGTCGTGATCGAAACCACCCGCGCCGTACGAGTGCGACGACAGCGTCTTGGCGAAGGTGTCGACGTGATAGATGGTCGCGCCGTCGGGCGACCAGCCGAGGCCGTTGGAGAGCTGGATGCCGTCGCGCAGCGTCTCGACGGAACCGTCGGGGGAGACGCGCAGCAGCTTCTCGATGCCCGCGGGCCCGGAGAGCGACAGCGTGCCGACGACGAAGCGGCCCTGCGGGTCGACGCCGCCGTCGTTGAAGCGCATCGGCCGGTCGTCGGTGAGGATCTCGGGCCCGAAGGAGAGCTCGCCGTCGGGCGAGATCGTCGCGAGGCGGCGGGCGGCGGCGACGAGGAGCCCGCCGTCGTCGGCGAGGGCGACCGCGCCGACCGTCTCGCGCAGGCGCACCTCGGCGGTGTCGACCAGGCGATCGCCGTCGAGCCGGGCGGAGAGCACGCGTCCTTCGCGGATGTCGACGAAGCGCACGAGCCCGGCGCGGTCGTCGAACAGCACGCCCTCGGCGAGGTCGTAGCGCTCGGGACCGGCCTCGATGCCGTGCAGCTCCTGTGCCATAATTCGGAATAGTAGTCAACGATTCGAAATATCGGAAAAAGGACGATCAGGGTGGATCACCTGCGCAGCGCCGAGTGGTACACCGGCGACAGTCGGGACGCGTACATCCACCGGGCCTGGATGCGGCGCGGCAACCCGGTCGACGCGCTCGACGGCACGAAGCCGCAGATCGCGATCGCGAACACCGCGTCAGACCTGACGCCGTGCAACAGCCACCTGAACGAGGTCGCCCAGCACGTGACGAACGGCGTCTGGGAGGCGGGCGGCGTGCCCTACAACCTCCCGGTGATGTCGCTCGGCGAGACCCAGGTGAAGCCGACCGCGATGCTCTGGCGCAACCTCGCCGCGATGCAGATGGAGGAGATGTTCCGCGCCAACCCGATCGACGGCCTCGTGCTGCTCGGCGGCTGCGACAAGACCATCCCCGCGCTGCTGATGGCGGCGGCGTCCGTCGACATCCCGGCGATCGTCGTGCCCGGCGGGCCGATGCTCACCGGCCACTTCCGCGGCGAGGCGCTCGGCTGCGGCACCGACGTCTGGCGGCTCTCGGAAGAAGCCCGCGCCGGCACGATCACCAACGGGCAGTTCGTCGAGTCCGAGCGCTCGATGATCCGCGGGAAGGGCCACTGCAACACGATGGGCACCGCGTCGACGATGGCCGTCGTCGCCGAGGCGCTCGGGATGACGATCCCCGGCTTCGCGGGGACGCCCGCCGCCGACGCGCGGCTGCTGTCGCTCTCTCACGAGACGGGCCGGCTGATCGTCGACCTCGTGCGGGACGGTCGCAGGCCGAGCGACATCATGACGAAGGAGTCGTTCCTCAACGCGATCATCGCGGTCGCGGCGGTCGGCGGGTCGACGAACTCGGTCATGCACCTGCTCGCGATCGCCGGGCGCCTCGGCATCCCGCTCACCCTCGAGGACTTCGATGAGGCCGGCGCCGGGGTGCCGGTGCTCGCCAACCTGCAGCCGAGCGGGATGTTCCTGATGGACGACCTGTTCCGCGCCGGCGGGCTGCTCGCGCTGCTGTCGCAGGTGAAGGACCTCTTCCACGCCGAGCCGATCACCGTCACCGGGCACCCGCTCGTCGACTACCTCGGGGAGGACCGGCAGGTCTTCGACGACACCGTCATCCTGCCGCGCACTGCGCCGCTCATGGCCGACGCCGGGATCGCCGTGCTGCGCGGCAACCTCGCCCCGAACGGCGCGCTCATCAAGCCGTCGGCGGCGACGCCCGAACTGCTGCAGCACGTCGGCCCCGCCCTGGTCTTCGACTCCATCGAAGACCTCCGCGCCCGCATCGACGATCCCGACCTCGACGTCACCGCCGACACCGTGCTCGTGCTGCGCGGCTGCGGGCCGAAGGGCTACCCGGGGATGCCCGAGGTCGGCAACATGCCGCTCCCGCGGAAGCTGCTCGAAGCCGGTGTGCGCGACATGGTGCGCATCAGCGACGCGCGGATGAGCGGCACCGCCTACGGCACCGTCATCCTGCACGCCGCCCCCGAGGCCGCCGCCGGCGGGCCGCTCGCCTTCGTGCGCACCGGCGACGTCATCCACGTGGATGTCGCCGGCCGCCGCCTGCACGTCGACGTGAGCGACGAGGAGTTCCAGTCGCGCAGCCAGACGCCCGCGAGCGAAGCCGGGTACGCCGCGCCGACCCGCGGCTGGGCGAAGTTGTACGTCGACCACGTGATGCAGGCCGACACCGGCGCCGACCTCGACTTCCTCGTCGGCGGCAGCGGGTCGACGGTCTCGCGGGAATCCCACTAGGAGAGAAGACATGTCACTTCGTCAGGCTCAGGACGGCGCCGAATTCGACGGAGCCGTCGCGATCGTCACCGGCGGCGCGAGCGGTCTCGGCGCCGCGACGGCCGCGCTGCTGCACGCCCGGGGCGCGCGCGTCGCCGTGCTCGACCGGAACGTCGACGGCGTGCCCGCGGAGTTCTTCACGGCGCTCTGCGATGTCACCGACGCCGAGCAGGTGGATGCCGCCGTCGCCGCCGTCGCCGAGCATTTCGGCGGCATCGACATCGTCGTCAACAACGCCGGCATCGGCGCCGCGGGTGACGTCACCGCGAACGACGACGCCGAGTGGCACCGGGTCCTCGACGTCAACGTCGTCGGCATCGCCCGGGTGTCGCGCGCCGCGCTGCCGTACCTGCGGACGTCGAAGGTCGCGGCGATCGTCAACACCAGCTCGGTCGTCGCGCCCGTCGGGGTGCCGAACCGGGCGCTCTACGCGGCGTCGAAGGGCGCCGTGTCCTCGCTCACCCGGGCGATGGCCGCCGATCACGTGCGGGAGGGCATCCGGGTCAACGCCGTCGAGCCCGGCACCGCCGACACCCCGTGGGTGGAGCGGCTGCTCGGAGCGGCCGACGACCCGGCCGCGGCATCCGCCTCGCTCAAGGCGCGGCAGCCGATGGGTCGTCTCGTGTCGCCGGCCGAGGTCGCGAATGCGATCGCCTACCTCGCGTCACCGCTGTCGTCATCGACGACCGGCACTCTGCTCTCCGTCGACGGCGGGATGGCCGGCCTCCAGCTGCCTCATTGAGCGATCGCCGCCGATGCTGTCGGCGTCGGCGGCGGGCCGGGCCGCGGTCATCGGCGGTGCCGGCCGCGAATCCGAGGGCGATGAGAAGACCGACCCGGACGGCACGCCCGTCGAGAACCCGCCGGCTCAGCGACACTCCCGGCCTAGCCTGAGGCCATGGACCATGTGCAGCTCCGCCGTTTCGTCGCCGCGGCCCGTCACCTGCACTTCGCCCATGCGGCACGGGAGCTGGGCATCGCCCGGCCGGCGCTGATCCACGCGATCCGGCAGATGGAGGCGGAACTCGGCGTCGAGCTGTTCGACAGCGCCGCCACCACGACGCGCCTCACTCCCGCGGGGGAGGAGCTACTGGTCGATGCCGAGCGCCGGCTCGAGAGGTCGCGGGAGGCCGCGGCGGCCTCGGCGGCGAAGCCGGGAGGCAAGGCCAAGGCGTCGAAGGGCAAGGGCCGGGCTCCCGCGGTGAAGGGCGAACGCAAGCCGGGACGACCGCGCCAGGGTCGCTAGTTGCACTCTCAATCGTGAAGTGCAATACTGCACTCTATGTCGCAGAGTGCAATCTCTACGCGACGAACTGAGCGCAAGGCGGCGACAGCGTCGCGTCTCACCACCCTCGCCCGCCGGTGGACCGCCGAACGCGGGCTGAACGGCTTCACGATCGAGGAGCTCTGTGACGAGGTCGGCGTCTCCCGCCGCACCTTCTTCAACTACTTCCCGTCGAAGGAAGAGGCCGTCATCGGCGTCGATGAGAGCGAGCAGGCGCAGCGGTTCGCCCAGGACTTCCTCGACCTCGGGTCGCGCGGCTGGCCCGCCGTCGTCGACGACATCGTGCGCATCGCCGTCGAGCACGTGCGCGAGACCGAGCACTCCCTCGACGAGCACGCCGAGTTCATCACCGCGATCGGCCGGGAGCCGAGACTGCTCGCCCGCTTCATGAGCATCACCCGCGAGCGCGAGCAGCAGCTGACCGAGCTCGTCGCCGCGCGCGAAGGCGTGTCCACGGCCGATCCGCGGGCGCGCGCCGCCGTGCAGGTCGTCGGCACCGTCCTGCGCTCGGCGGGCGAGCGCATCCTCGACCCCCGCGACGGGGCCGACTTCGCCGCCGCCATCACCGGCTCCCTCGCGGCCCTCCGCGCGGTCCTCACGAAGGAAGACGCCTCATGACCACCATCGCCCCCGCCCCCCTGCTGCTCACGAAGCGGCGCATCTGGATCATCTTCGCCGCGCTCATCGCCGGGATGCTGCTCTCGAGCCTCGACCAGACCATCGTCTCCACGGCGATGCCGACGATCGTCGGGCAGCTCGGCGGCGTCGAGCACCAGGTCTGGCTCACCACGGCGTACCTGCTGGCGACCACCATCGTGATGCCGGTCTACGGCAAGTTCGGCGACGTGCTCGGACGCCGCCGGCTCTTCCTCGTCGCGATCGCCCTGTTCACGATCGCGAGCATCGGCTGCGCGTTCGCGACCGACTTCACGCAGCTCATCGTCTGGCGCGCGGTGCAGGGCCTCGGCGGCGGCGGGCTGATGATCCTGTCGCAGGCGATCATCGCCGACATCGTTCCCGCCTCGGAGCGCGGCAAGTACCTCGGACCGCTCGGCGCGATCTTCGGCCTCTCCGCCGTCGGCGGCCCCCTGCTCGGCGGCTTCTTCGTCGACCACCTCACCTGGCAGTGGGCGTTCTACATCAACATCCCGGTCGGCATCGCGGCCTTCGCGGTCGCCTGGTTCACCCTCAAGCTGCCGAACAAGAAGGCGACGGCGCCCATCGACATCCTCGGTGTGCTGCTGCTGTCGGCGTTCACGACCTGCCTCATCTTCTTCACCGACTTCGGCGGCGACGACGCGCACGGCTGGGCGGCTCTCGAGACCTGGGCGTTCGGCGTCGGGATGCTGCTCGCGGCGGCGCTGTTCGTCTTCGTCGAGTCGCGGGCGAAGGACCCGATCATCCCGCTGTCGCTGTTCAAGAACCCCGTGTTCGTCAACGCGACGGCGATCGGCCTCACCCTCGGACTCGGGATGTTCGCGGCGATCGGCTTCGTGCCGACCTTCCTGCAGATGTCGTCGGGCACGTCGGCCGCGGCGTCGGGCCTGCTGATGCTGCCGATGATGGTCGGCCTGATCGGCACCTCGATCGCCTCCGGCATCCTGATCACCCGCACCGGACGGTATCGGCTGTTCCCGATCCTCGGCACGGTCATCACCGCCGCCGCGATGGTCGCGATGACGACGCTCACCGAGGACACGCCGATCTGGCTGATCTGCGTCTTCCTGTTCGTCTTCGGCGCGGGCCTCGGCCTCATCATGCAGGTCGTCGTGCTCGTCGTGCAGAACGCGGTGCCGGCCTCCCAGATCGGCACCGCGACGAGCACGAACAACTACTTCCGCGAGGTGGGCGCCTCGCTCGGCGTCGCGGTGTTCGGCACGATCTTCACGACCCGGCTCACCGAGAACCTGAACGGCGTGTTCACCTCGGCCGGACTCAGCGGGGCGGATGCCGGACAGGCCACCGCGACCCTCGACCCGCAGACGCTCGCCGAACTGCCCGACCCGATCCGCGACGGCATCGTCGCGGCCTACGCCGACGCTCTCGCCCCGGTGTTCTGGTATCTGCTGCCGTTCATCGGCATCGCGTTCGTGCTGTCGCTGTTCCTCAAGCAGATCCCGCTGTCGGACGTCGCCGGGCTCGTCGCCCGCGGCGAGGCGATCGGCGGCACCGAGGCCGAGGAGCTCGAGGCCGCGCAGCGCGCCGGGACGGACCCGGCGGCCGCCGACGTCGCTCCCACGCCGAGGAGTTAGCTCGAGCGCGGCTCGCGGTGCTCGGCGCTGATCATCCACGACAGCTGCTCGAGGCGGTCGATGATCGCGTGCAGGAGGTCAGCGGTCGTCGGGTCCTCCTCGTCGACGTCGTCGTGCACGCGGCGGCAGGTGCCGACGGCGGAGTCGATGCGGTCGGTGATGAGGTCGACCACCTCGGTCGTGCGACGTTCGCCGGCCGGGAACTGCTCGAGCGTCGTCGTGCCGCCGACCACCCCGCTGCGGCCGTCGGCGGTGGTGTGCAGCGCGCGCATCCGCTCGGCGACGGCGTCGCTGAACCCGCGGGCGGCGTCGACGAGTTCGTCGAGCTGGAGGTGCAGGTCGCGGAAGTTGGGGCCGACGACGTTCCAGTGCGCCTGCTTGCCCTGCGAGGCGAGTTCGATGAGGTCGACGAGCACTTCCTGCATCGCGTCGCGCAGCTTCGCGGACGCCATGAACCCCTTCTCGCCGTGCTCGCGCTTCGTGCGCGCGACCTGGGGACTCGTCTGGACCTTCGGGGATGCGGTTGCGGTAGCCATGACTCCAGCTGAGCCCGTCGCCGCCGTCACGTCACGGGGTTGACAGCCGCGATCCGGGGGAGGTCCTCGCGCAGGTAGCGGGCGTAGCCGCCCGGGGTGCGGCCGACGTGGCGGCCCGAGGTCTCGACCATCCCGCGCTCGGTGGCCACGACGACGGCACCGCTCAGCCGCAGCCGGCGCACGAGATCGGTGTCCTCGTGCTCGGGCAGTGCCCGGTAGCCGCCGGCCCGGCGGTAGGCCGTCGCGTCGATCCCGAGGTTGGCGCCGTGGATGTTGCCGAGCGCCTGGCCGCCGTCGTGCGTGCGGTGCCACCACTCGACCTCGTCGGGCGTGAGGTCCGCGAAGCGCGGATGCACGGCGCCGATGACGACCTCGGCGCCGGCCCGGGCGAACTCGAGCTGCGCCGTGAGCCAGTCGGCGGGCACGAGCGAGTCGGCGTCGGTGCTCGCCAGCCAGGTCGCGCCGCCCGCCAGGGCCAGCCGGGCGCCGGCCGCGCGGGCGCCGCCGACGTTGGAGCCCTCGGTCTCGAGAACGACGACCCCGGGATGCCGGCGGGCGCGGGCGGCGGTGTCGTCGAGGCAGCCGTCGGCGACGACGACGATCTGCGCGGGCACGTCCGACCAGCTCGCGGCGACCTCGAGCGCCGTCAGGCACGCGTCGATGCGCTCGGCCTCGTCGCGGGCGGGCACGACGACGCCGATGCGCGCCGCGCCGCTCACGCGAGCCCCTCGCGTCGGCCGACCGACCGCGCGTCGGCGGACCAGACCTCGAGCAGGAAATCCTCCTCCTCGTGCCGGACGAGCCGGGCGAGGCCCAGGCCGGCGATCCGGGCGTGCACCTCGTCGCCGCTCAGCGGGTAGTCCTCGACCGGATGCCGCCAGTGGCAGGCGACGAGATCGCCCGTCGCCGAGAGCGCGGCGCGGGCCGCGTCGAGGACGACGTCGAGCGCGTCGCCGAAGTAGTACCCGACCTCGGAGAGCACGACGAGGTCGAACGGACCCGCGGGCAGCGTCGACGTCGCGTCGAGCTGCTCGATCCGCGCCCGGTCGCCGAGCCGCGCGCGCGCTCGCTCGACGGCGAGGGCGGAGACGTCCACCGCGAGGAGGTCGCCGCAGCGTTCGGCGAGGCGTTCGGTGAGCACGCCGATCGAGCAGCCCACCTCGAGCGCGTGGTCGTAGCGCTCGCTCGGCAGGGCGGCGAGGGTCGCGTCGCGCTTGCGCTGCTCGTACCAGCGGTCGAGGTACCCCCAGGGATCCTCGCGGCGCTCGTAGATCCGCTCGAAGTAGTCGCGGCCCAGACCTCGCCGGGAGGCGCCGTCCGCCGGTGGCTCGCTGACGACGAACACCTCGCGGTCCCGCGTGAAGTGCTCGACCATCCCGGCGTGCAGCATCGGCTCGGGTCCCTCGACCTGGCTGGCGTGCCGAGCGATCGCGCGGCCCTTGCGGTCGGCATCCACCCGGATCCCGCGCAGCCGGTCGGCGGGGAGCGGGGTCGCGGCGGGATCGCCCCAGTGCCACGCCCAGATCGGGTACTCCGCGACCGTGCGCCCGCCGGCGTGCTCGAG